>JANPDB010000161.1:0-4848 GCA_031431255.1 Acidimicrobiia bacterium
ACCGGCGCGGATCGACGCAGGTTTCCGGGAGCGCGGTGTTGGCGCGTGGTCGGGGAAGACCACCGACGAGATCGAACGTGAATGGCCGGGCATGCTCACTCGTTGGCGGGATGGCACGATTTCGCAGCTGCCCGGCGGAGAGGATGAGGAGTCGTTCCGTACGCGCATATCGGCGGCCCTTCGAACCGCGTGCGAAGAAGCCGTCGGAGCCGGTGCCGCGGTGGTGGTCGTGAGTCACGGCGGCGTGATCCGCACGCTCGAAAGGCTGCACCACGTCGAGCCGAAGCCGGTCGGGAACCTCGGCGGCCGCTGGTTCTTCCTCGTCGGCGGCGAGATCCGGGGGGGAGCGCGGGTCAATCTCCGCGACCCGTCGACCCGACGTTCGGGCACGGCGCTATGAGCCGTCGACGCGCGCCAACACCGGCTGCCGACCCGTACCCCGTACGCGTACTTCGTTCACGGCGGCGTAAGCGCAGCGTCAGCGCCCGCCTCGTCGAGGGCGTCCTCGAGCTCACGGTTCCCTCGTGGCTCTCCGACGGCGAGGCGAACGAGTTCGTCGACCGCATGCAGGCGCGCTTCGCACGCAAACGGACTCACGCCTCGAGCGACCTGATGAAGCGAGCGAAAGGCCTTGCGAAGCGGTACGACCTTCCAGGCCCCTCGTCGGTGCGTTGGGTGGCGAACCAGAACGCCCGTTGGGGTTCGTGCAGCATCGACGACGGATCGGTGCGGCTTTCGGACCGCATGATCGATATGCCCGACTGGGTCGTCGATGCCGTGCTCGTCCACGAGCTGGCGCACCTCGTGCACGCCGATCACGGCCCCGCGTTCAAGGCCCTCGAAGCCCGCTACGAACGCCAGGTCGAAGCATCAGCATTCCTCGACGGCGTCGTGTGGGCGGGAGCGCAACGTCCGAACGACGAATCGACGCCGGAGGCCGAAGGCAGTGAGCAGGACTCATGCGCAGCCGCGCCCGCGGACAGCAAAGCCGCTTCGACGGTGCCCGCCGCGCCCGTGGACCTACGGGGCGACGACCCGGTCGAGCTGGAGCGACTCGATGGCGGCCTCGACATCGTGCAACTCAGCCTCGATCTCCCGGAGGAGCTCCGGAGTGAAGCGAAGTTCCGGTGAACCGGGGGCAAGATCGAGCGGTTGTTCGTCCACGCCGTTCACGCTAGTTGTGTGCCGCCGACGCGCGGAGCGGTGTCAGGTCGTCGGAACCTGGCATGCCGGGCACCAATACGCCCGCCGCGCCAGCGGCCCCTGAGCGCGCGCGACGATCTCGGTGCCGCAGACCCGACAGCCCAGCCCGGCCCGGCGGTACACCCAGGTTCGGCTGCCGCCCGCTCCGAAGTGCCGGCCGACCGAGACGGTTCGCAGCGTGGCCGTCCGCAGGTTTGCCTGCATGAGCCGTGCTGCCCGCCCGACCAGGGCGACCAGCGCCTCGTCCGAGAGCGCGCGGCGCGCCGTCCACGGGTGATGCCCTTCGAGGAAGAACGCTTCGCAGCGGTAGATGTTGCCGATGCCGCACACGACTCGCTGGTCGAGGAGAAGCTCCCCGAGCGCGTAGCTCGCCGACGTCGCAGCGGCACGCTCGAGGAATCGATCGACGTCGAGCGGTTCGACAAGGACATCGGGTCCGAGCCCGCTCAGGGAGGGTCGACGTTTGGTCGCGCCCGGTCCATCGAGTTCGATGACCGGCGCGTTGAAGCACACGGCGAGGCGATCACCGCTTTCGATGACGACGCGGGCTTGCCAGGTCGGCTTCTGCCACGAGGCGCCGGCCGGATAGACGTGCCACGACCCGGTCATCTTCATGTGCGTGTGCAGCACGAGCACGTCGTCGGCGGCGTCGCCGGCGAAGGAGACCAGCAGGTTCTTGCCGATGGTGCCGACATCGCTGATTGTCCGCCCCACCAGGCGGCTGACCGGGAGGTTCGCCAGCGAGGTCTGAGCCGCGGTGACGATCCGGCCGCCGAGCCACGTGCGAAGCGACGACGCCGTGCGGGCGATCGTGTCTCCCTCGGGCATGGTCCAACGCTAGGTGAGTCCGCTGAACCCGGCCCACGCGGGTGACGCCGTGCGCGAGAGTCGTGGGATGACGGTTCCCGACCTCGTGACGGTTGCTGCGGTGCAGATGTCGATGACGGAAGCGACGGAGGACAACATCGAGACGGCCGAGCGGCTCGTGCGAGTCGCTGCGGCCGATGGGGCCGACGTGATCCTGATCCCGGAGCTCTTCGAAGGGCCGTATTTCTGCCTCGACCAGAAGCCCGAGCATCTGCTTCGGGCCCAGCCTGTCGATGGTCATCCGACGGTCGCCCACTTCTCCGCGCTTGCCCGCGAGCTCGGCGTCGTCCTTCCGCTGTCGATCTACGAGCTCGCCGGCCAGGCACGGTTCAACACCGTGGTGATGGTCGATGCCGACGGTTCGCAGTTGGGGGGCTATCGCAAGAGCCACATCCCCGATGGACCGGGCTACTCGGAGAAGTACTACTTCTCGCCGGGTGACACCGGGTTCCGGGTGTGGGACACGGCGTTCGGCCGGATCGGCGTCGGGATCTGCTGGGACCAGTGGTTTCCGGAGGCCGCTCGGGCCATGGCGCTGCTCGGTGCCGAGATGCTCCTGTACCCGACGGCGATCGGCTCCGAGCCACCTGATCCCTCGTGGGATTCCTCTGGGCACTGGCGGCGTGTGATGTGCGGCCACGCGGGCGCCAACCTCATGCCGGTCGTTGCCGCGAACCGCACCGGCCGCGAGGTCGGCGAAACCTGCGAGATCTCGTTCTATGGCACGTCGTTCATCACCGACGCCACGGGAGCGGTCGTGGCCGACGCGAAGGGGACGCCGGAGGCGGTCATCACCGCGGTGATCGATCGCCGCGAGAACGCCCGATTGCGGGCGGCCTGGGGGCTGTTCCGCGATCGGCGACCGGATCTCTATGGTCCGCTGCGCACCCTCGACGGTTCGACAGAGCTGCGCTGAGGCTCCGCCGAGACGATGCGACGCGCGGTCACGGGAGTTCGAGGATGGTCACCGTTCCGGCCGAGCCGTCGATCTCGACGAGCGCGCCGTTCGGAATGATCCTCGTGGCGTCGGTGACGGAGACGACCGAGGGGATTCCGAGTTCCCGGGACACGATCACCGCATGGCTGAGCATGGCCCCGACATCGACGATCACTGCCGCCGCCGGCACGAACAACGGCGTCCATGAGGGGTCCGTGAGCGGAGCGACGAGTACGTCACCGGCCTCGAGGGCTGTGGGGTCCGAAGGGTCGAGCACGACGCGGGCGCGGCCCCGCGCCACGCCAGGGCACCCCGCGATACCGCGGAGCTTCTGGCCGACCGCCACACCGATGGCGGTCGCCTCGTCACGCCGTCGCCACGTCGAGAAGTCGGGAACGCCGACGTTCCCGTCGATGATGAACGGCGGCTCGCGACTCGACAGAAGGTCGCGCATGCGACGACGCTCGATGATGACCGGGCGGTACGACACCGGGTTCTCCACGTAGTCGTCGACTTCGTCGATCGTCACGAACCAGAGGTCGTTCTTCGATCCGCCGCTGCGTTGGTTGACGCGTCGGTCCAGTTCCTTCATGACCCGGCGGATGCCGTGGAGATACTCGACGACAGTCGTCTTGCTCCGCTCGCGCGACTGGTTGAACAGTGCGGCACTCGCCGAAGTCTTCGCCACGCGTCGACGTTTCGACCGGGGGACCGACTCGAGGGCAGCGGCCCGGTCAGCGGCGAGTCCGTGGCCTCGCAACAGCGGTGCGTGGTCTTCGGCGGCACCTCGCATGCGGTCGACGAGCGCGAGGGCCAACGACGGATCCGTGCCCCACGTCTCGCAGGCCGTCTCCCATTCGTTCGGGCCCCGACTACCGAAGCGGACGACGAACTCGTCGAACGCCCGCAGGAACGGTGCCGCTGCGGGGTCGGCGCGAAGCCGTTCGTCGAGACGCTCGAGACCCCCGTCGAACTGTGCCATGAGCCGGTGGTCGGCGGCGACGAGTCGGCCGAGCTCCCACAGCGCACCGGCCGGAGCCGCCGAGGCGACGTCACCGATGCCGCCCATGAGTCGGGCGGCCAGTTCGGGGCGGCCGAGCTTGTCGCAGAGCTGCACGAGCAGGCCGGCCGGAATCGAAGCCTGCCCGGACACGACCAGATGACGCTCGAAGAGCTCCGCACCGAATGGCATCGACGACCTGACGAAGGCCACGAGCTCGCCGTCGTTCGCCGTCTCGAACGACGGGATCGACTGCAGCCACCGCTCGACGCTTCGACGGTCGATGTCCAGCTGCGGGAGCGCTTTCGTCCGCAGGGTGCGCAGCGCAAAGGCCACGGCGGCGATCGACGACCGCAGACGCCGATCCTGTGGACCTCGGACGTAGGGCGGAGCGGTCGACGTGCCCAGGTATTGCTGATCGACGCTTGCCACGTCGGTGCCCGGGAACCGTGCGGCTATCAGGCGCTGCGACGACACGTTCAGGTAGGTGTACCCGCCGAAGGTTCCGGTGAGCGCGGTGGGGTCGTTGTCGATATCGGCCCTGGTGAGGATCCCGGCCGACGTCGCAGCACCCTCGAACGCCTCCCTGGTGACGGACCAGTTGACCGTGAAGCTGAGGGGATACTGCACCTCAGGGAAGACCTCGCCGGCGTTGCCACGGGTGTAGAGCGGGAACCGGCGGGAGGGTGCAAG
Source organism: Acidimicrobiia bacterium (assembly GCA_031431255.1). GTDB lineage: Bacteria > Actinomycetota > Acidimicrobiia > Acidimicrobiales > JANYDT01 > JANLQX01. The sequence continues at coordinate 4,701 of JANPDB010000161.1, forward strand.
ACCGAGGTACTGGCCGTCGGCGATGGGCGTCCAGCAGCTATCCGGTGCGGTGAGGGTGGGGGCTGCCATAGCCCAAGGTATCGCCGCCACGCCCCTCGGGGGTCCGGCCCACAAAAGGGGTGGACCGGCGCACAAGGGGCGGGTCCGG
>JANPDB010000162.1:0-5521 GCA_031431255.1 Acidimicrobiia bacterium
CGAACCGGGACCTGTCCCGTCCAGTGGAGTTCTGCTCCGGGGTGCGGTCGGCGGAGCAGTTCGGTCGTGGTGAACGCGGTGCCGTCCGACGCGCCCTGCAATTCCTCGACGGCGATCACTTCGGTGACCCGCGGCCCGGACGCGCTGCGCTCGCACTGGATGACGACGTCGACGGATTCGCTGATCAGTCCCTGCAGAGCGCTGAGTGGGATCTCGCTGCCGACGTCGGCGAGTTGGGCAACGAACCGCAGTCGGCTCAATGCCTGTCGGGCCGACCCCGCGTGGAGCGTGGTGTAGCCCTTGACACCTGACGACAGGGTGAGGAGAAAGGCCAGCGCCTCGCGGTCACGTACTTCCCCGACAACGGCGATGTCGGGGGCCATGCGGAGGAACCCGGCGACGAGCCGCCGAAGGTCCACTTCACCACGGTCGACCCGCGGCGGCCGTGTCTGCATTGCTGCGACGTTTGGTAGAGGAACATCTATCTCGAAAACCTCCTCCGCGGTGACGACCCGCAGCGTCGGGTCGAGCTCGGCGAGGCAGCATGAGAGCAGCGTCGTCTTCCCTGACCCTGGAGCTCCCGACACGATGACCGTCGCCCGCGCGGCGACGAGCGCCTTGACGAGGTCGGCCGAGGCGTGGTCGAACATCCGTCGACGGACGAGTTCGTCGAGAGTGCGAAACGCGAGACCTCGGTGCTTGCGGATGTTGAGGAGCAGATGCCCGTCCCTCGCGATGTCGCCGTGGACGAGGTGCAGTCGCGCGCCGTTTTCGAGCTGGGCATCTTGCAGCCCTTCGGACGGGTCGAGTTTGCGATGCGATCCCGACGCGTTGTCGTCGAGGAGCTTTGTCACGGTCCGAAGCACGTGGTCGTCATCGTGGAAGACCTCGTGATGGAAGCCAGCAGTTCCGTCATGGCGCTTGACGAAGATCGCGTACGGACCGTTCACCATGATCTCGAAGACCGAGTCATCATCCAACAGTTCCTCGAGGGGGCCGTAGCCGGCGATGTTGCGCAGCGCTCTCGTCGTGAGCGCGTCGATGTCGGCGACGTCGAACCCGACGACGCCGCGCTCGTGGAGCATGCGCCACGTGGTGGCCTCTTCGACGATGAGGGACCGCAGCCGACCGAGTGCGCCGGGTTGCGACATGTCGAGTCGCTCGGCCTTGGAGCGCTCCCGCACGCGTTCCTCGATGGCGAGCAGAGGCGGGCGGTGGAACAACTCGTCGGAGGTCCGTGTACCCGCTTCGACTTCGGCCGCGGGCGAGTAGTCGGTGATGCTCATGACGCCGTCTTCCATCGCCCGAGAAACCCGCGATCAACGCGCTGCGCGTCGTTCGGCAAACGGGAGGCATTGGTCGACGCGCCGGGCCGATCGGCGAGCCGGAAATGGGCCTCGATCGCACCATGGATCGGAGCGACGATCGCGTTCGGGAACGGCACCAGCGCTCGAAGCCGGTCGTCGATGTCACGGGTCGGAAGGAACACCGGTGATGCGACGAGTCCGAGACCTGTGGTCAGCTCGGCGAGCGCCGCGGAATATCCCGCACGCGCCCGTGATCCGTTGGCCGCATGGTTGAACACCGGCTGCAGCAGGTTCGGGTGGACACCGAACTCGACAAGGTCGCGTATCAGCCGGGCGACCGAATGCATCCCCTTCATCGACGAGTGTCCGACGACGAGCACGACCGCCGCCTGCTGCAGGGCGAGGCGGGTGAGTTGGTGTCGTTCGTCCACGTCGATCGACCCGTTGTCGCTTTCGCCTTCGACCTCGCCATCGAGGTCGGCAACCACATGCGCGTAGGTCCGCGCGACCGCGTTGAGTGCCTGCTGGGACGACGCCGGCCGCAACTGCGTCCACAGACGGCTGCGGCGAAGTCCGGGCAGAAGGTCGTAGCCGCCGTTGGTGATTCCGGCGAACTGGGCGCGCACGGCGTCGCCGTCAGGGCTACCGAGACGGCAGAGGTCAACGAGCTCGAGCAGACCGGGCGAGGTCGGATCGATGTCGTGGAGCATCGCCTGTTCTGCGCACCGTCGCAGGTCGATCAGCGCAGTGGAGTGATCGGATCCCCGGCCGGCCCGCCCAAGGCCCTGAGCTGCAGCAATCGCAACGGTCGAAACACCGGTCCCTCCGGGACCGATGACGGCGACGAGCGCCCCATCCCAAGGCGACGACCCCGGTGTCGGAATCCCCACTGCTTCGTAGTCGGCGAAGTCGGCCTGATGAACGGGATGAGCGAATCGGACGAGGGCGTCAAGCATCTCGTGCGGCGCGAAATCTCGTGCCAAGACGGCGTCGGCACCGAGCATGGTCCAGTCGTGCGATGCCTGCGGATCGGCGATCACGAGCACGGCTATCGACGACGCTCGAAGGCCATGGACGAGGTCGCGGTCGACGCCGTGAGCGCCGCCGTCGAGCAGGACCGCCGACACCCGGCGGCCCGGTCCGACCTGGGCAAGGAGATCGACGAGGCCGACGCTCTGGTGGACCTCCGCCGCCATGGCGCCGCTGTTCGCCAGCTGTACCACCCGGTCGAGCCACGGCGCCCGCGGCCGGGCCAGAGCGACGAGGACGTAGCGGCCGGTCATCAGCTCGGACCTTGCTCGCCCGCCTGGCCGCGTTCGGTCGAAGGAGGAGATGTCGCGCTCGCCGTTCCCGTCGTGCGGACGAGGTGCACCTTGCCGGTCGTTGCGGCGTTCACGAGCGCTTCGACGTCGAGCTCCGGAGGGACCGAGAACGTGATGAGACGGTCACCGGTCGGGCTCATGACGTTGGCGTCACTTCCGGTCACCCGGGACACCAGGATGCTGCGGGCGAGGGTCTCGGTGACGTCGGTTCCGTCGCGCTCGACGGTGGCCAGCACATCGACGGTGTCGCCGCTGCGGAGCGAACCACCGACTGCCGCGGCCACCGGAAGGCTCAGGGAGAACTGACGCTTCGGCGCAAGAGTGTCACCGCCATCGGTCGCACTCTGCAGGATCGGGTCGCCGGAGGCAATCGGTCCGAGCGCAACACGTCCGACCACGGCGCTCGGATCCCCGAAGGTTCGGACGCGGAGCTCGGGCGTGATCACCACGTCGTCGACGCGTAGATCGTCGGTGGACACGAGCATGCCGGCGGAGATGTCCCGTGATGCGACGACCAGCGGCCGCACCGGGTCGTCGGCGCGACCGGCCGCGGCGTACCAGGCCACCAATGCCGCACTCACGCAGAGCAGCGCCCCGACGATCGCCCGCGCGTTGGGGAGGACACCGGGTCCGCCACCGATGCGGTGGCGGCGTCCGGCCGTCGGGCGGGTCGACGCCGACCTCGACTGCCCATCGCCGCTCCGTAGGGAAACATCCACCATGGCACGGGTCTACATCTTCACTACTGAAAAGACAAGGAGCCGCCTCAAATTACATGTAAGGGATTCAAATCCCCTGTGTACGCTAGGGAGATGGCCCAGGAACCGAAGTGGTTGAGTTCCAATCAAGCGGCGGACCGTCTCGGCGTCTCCCTCCGTACCCTGTATAAGTTCGTCGACGAAGGGCTGGTGCCGGCGTACAAGTTCGGCCGGGTCATTCGTCTGCGCGAACACGAGATCGACGCGTTCATCGAGGCGTCGCGGATCGCCCCCGGCACGCTCGACCACCTGTACCCCGAAGCCAAGGGCGCCGGGGCCGACGGCTACTGACCGCTCGCAGTCGCAACAGATCATCGGGCCAGCACCACGACTTCGCCGACGGCGCTGAGGGGCACGTACGCGAAGTCGCGCTCGAAGGTCTGCAGCACCACGACGTCGACACCACACGTCACGAGCGTGCCCTGCTCGTCGGATTCTCCGTCGAGCACGAGTCGCACATCGGCTCGTTCCTCAGCGAGGGCAACGAGGCACGAGCGAAGCGTCGATGCCGACGCTTCGGCGTCGGAGGCGAGAAGGCGGGTGCCGGGGAATCGTACGGAGCGGAGTCTGTCCAGTGCCAGCAGCACGCGCTGGCCGCCTCGCGCCTGCAACTCGACGACGTCGAGGCCAACTGCTCCGATCACCCCGTGGCGGACCGATCCGCTCGACAGGACGCAACGCGCCGATGCGCCGGATTGGGCGGCGGCACGAAGTGCGCCACGGAGCGTCATCGATTCCTGGTCGACCCGCTCCCGCCAGAACAGCGCGCTGCGCTGCTCCGCCGAGGCGTCGGCCCGCTCATCGTCGAGGAGTGACTGCAGAGGTTGATCGTCCGGCGCGGCCCGAGCGGCCCGGGTCACCGACCGGGCGAGACCTGCCGTACCGTCCTTCGATGCCGCCATGGTCACTGAGTGTGATGAACCGCCGTTCAGTTCCGCACCGCCGTTCAGAAACAATCATGCGCGCGCCAAACCGATCACTCCGAACGATGGCCGGGTTGTGACCTTCCTAGGTCGGCTGAAGTGCGCTGGGTCGGCTGGCGCGCGCTGGGTCCGCTAGCGCGCGTTAACCCACAAGATCCCGACCCAGTGAACGTGAGCCGACCCAGCACTCGCTGAGGCCGACCCAGTGAACGTGAGCCGACCCAGTGAACGTGAGCCGACCCAGGACGCGCTGAGACGACCCAGGCGTTGTGCCCCGGTCGGGTCAGCCGGGTCAGCCGGGCTGGCAGGTGGGGCAGGCGTAGGCCCAGCGGCCGGAGAGGTCCCAGCGCTGGATTGGGGTGCCGCAGCGGCGACAGTGGTCTTTCTTGTAGACGTAGACCGCCTCCTTGCTGCGGATCCGTCGCCGCGGCACCCCGTCGACGGCCAACTCCTCGTCGCCCACCGTGATGATGCGGGCGTCTTCGACGCCTTGGCGCAGCATCCGCACGATCGTCGACCAGAGCGCGTCGAACTCCCACCGGGTGACGGCGTTGGCGGTGCGGTTGGGGTGGATGCCGTGCACGAACAGCGACTCGGCCCGGTAGACGTTGCCGACGCCCGCCATCACCTTCTGGTCCATGAGCGCCTCCCCGATCGTCGACCTGCGCTTCACGATCCGTGCCCACGCCAGTTCGGGATCGGCATCGTCGCGGATCGGATCGGGCCCGAGACGGGCGCGGATCGCCGTTTCCTCGTCGGGCTCGATGATCCGGCAGTCGGTCGGGCCGGTCAGGTCGACCGCCCATTTGTCCCCGACGATGCGCATCCGAACGGTGTCGCGGGGCGCATCGCCCGGGGCGGCGCTGCGTTTGAACTTGCCGAACAGGCCGAGGTGCACGTGAATCGTGGTCACCCGGGGATCGGCACCGGCCGCTTTGCGGGTCCGGGTGCCGAGAGGGACAAAGCGGTAGAAGAGGTGCTTGCCATAGGGGTCGATGGCCCGAAGGACCTGACCGTCGACGACTGCGGCCCCGTCGGCCATGCGCCCCTGCGGTGAGGTAACCATGACGCGTTGCTTGGCGAAATCACGGGTGTGGTCCCGGGCGAGGCGGTGAATCGTGTGGCCTTCGGGCATCGGGGAACCTGTCAGTGGAACGTTGGCGGCGGTGAATCGGTCTCCGAGCGTAGGGAACGCCGACGGTTACGTTGAC
>JANPDB010000163.1:0-19300 GCA_031431255.1 Acidimicrobiia bacterium
CCGAGGCCCAGGACCGGCTGTTCAACGAGCGGTACTTCTCAGCGCAACCCGTGTCGAAGAACTGGTGGTGGTGGCGCTGGTACAACGCTGCGATACAGCGGGAGGCGATGACAACCATGCCGCCGACGCCTCAGTTCGCCGACCTGGCTCCAGGGCAGCGGCTGGCAGAGGCTCTGTTCGACCGGTTCGAAATCGGGGGGCCGGTAGCTTCTGACGGGAGCGCCAGCTTCGAAGACGGAGATCGGGCGTTCTCACTGAACACCGACGGTAGCTATTCAGTGCGTCTGGCCCGTCCGAACCTCGAAAATCACCAGGCGCCATCGGCGTCAAGCGTTCGTGGCGTCGCCGAGCGTTTTGTCGACCGGCTTTCCTTGCGCGGCGATTCCCAATTGGTCCTCGACCGACTCATCGTGGCCGAAGCCGCCGGCGGAACGAACCAAGGATCCGGGGAGATCACGGACACCCGCACGACGGAAACCATCGTGCAGTATCGACAAATGATCGATGGCATTCCCGTGATCTCCCCAGGGGCCGGCACGCTGCGAGTTGCTGTCGACAATGACGGCAACGTGACCCGAGTGGACGGTTCGCTGCGTGAGGTCCGAGCGTTGTCGGCCAGCGGCCCGATGGCGCCACCCGAGCGTCCCGACACGACAGCGGGCGTCGCTCATGCCGAAGAGGGTGCTCCGGAGCAACGGTCGAGCGAAGAAACGGCTCTGGCTACTGCGACCGGTGTGAGACTGCGTTCGATCATAAGTCGCAGTAAGGGCGCCGGTCCTGTCGGATTCAGCGTCGTTCCCGGTTCGACCGAGGTTGGATACGATCTGACCGGGGACACCGCCGAGTTGATAGCAACTCGTTCGATCGAAGTTGACTTTGGTGGCGGCTACAAGAAGCTATACCGGATCGACGCCCGCCTCCGAGGCTAGGCAACTGAAGGATCACGATGGTGATGTGCCGCGCAGATGTCGAGACCATGCTGCTCGCAGGGGGAACCCTCGAGCTCAGCGGTCAAGATCTGCGCGGCGCTAATCTTTCCGAACTTGACCTGACGGGAGCGAACCTCGCATACGCCCAACTCGACGATGCATCATTTCGACATTGCGTCATGGTCAGCGCCATTTTGTGGGCGGCGTCGGCAACATCAGCCGACTTCACTGCGGCGGATCTCACCAATGCCAACCTCGGCACTGCGGATCTGACCTCCGCATCACTCGATGACGCAGTCGTCGTCGGTGCGAGCCTGCTCGGGACGGTGCTCACCAGCACATCACGCGTGGGTGCAGACTTCACAGGGTCCGATCTGGCCGGAGCGACTGAAGAGGAACAGGTGACCGTGGACGCCATCGAGTTGACCGACGCCGACAATGGTCGGACCGTCGCCGCTGCCGTTGGACGGGAAGTATCGGTTCGCCTTCCGGAGAATGCTTCGACGGCCTACCGATGGGAGGTGCCAGAGGGTCTGTCCATCACCCACGACGGCTATCTCCGCTCGGACGGTGAGGGCGTTGGTGGCTCGGGCGAACGGCAATTCACCTTCACCGTGCCCGACCAACCCATCGAGTTGACCTTTGCCCTGCAGCGCCCCTGGGGCGAAGAACCGCCGGCCCAGACGTTCACCGTCCGCTTCACCCTCGGCGTCTAGCGATTTCCCCCCCCGGGCGGAGCTACGAAGTCCACAGTGAGACCGTGCGCAGGTCCCGAGGGCGCCGCTCGACAATGCGAGCGCGTCCGTGACAATTCGTGTCCAGACTCCGGTTGAATTGCGACGCCATCCGACCACGCCGTTGGAGCAGCACGAGAGGTCGATGAGCGAGAATGCAACACCAGGGCCGTCGGGTGGAAACGTGATCGTATCGCCGCTTCCTATCGCTTCATCGATCGTACCGACCGGCTCCGATGTCCATCCGGAACGCCCTGGCTCAGTGGTGGGACATCAAGACCTTGGCCGGCCACCTGAACGCCGCCGAGTGTCGGTGGCTGTTGATGATCGCCGAGTACGACCGTAGGCGCGCATGTGAACAGTGGGAGTGCGTGTCGATCGAGCAGTGGCTGTCGATTCACGCATGCCTGTCGGCCAGTACCGCACGCGCTCGGGTCGCCGTGGCGCGCCGGCTTCCCGACCTGCCGCTCATCACCGCAGCCTTCGGTCGTGGCGAGTTGTCGTATTGCAAGGTTCGGGCCCTGTGCCGCGTCGCCCGAGCCGAGAACGAGGACAAGTGGCTCGCGACTGCCATGCACGCGACCGGTGCAAGTCTTGAGCGCATCACTGCCGATGCTCGCCGCGCTCTGATCATTGGCCAACACGGTGTCGCCGCCCAACAACTCGACGAGCGGACCCTCTCGTGGTCATGGACCAACGACGGCATGTGTCAGCTCTGCGCCTTGCTTCTCCCTGACACCGCAGCGCTCCTCATCCGGCTTCTGGCCGAGTACCGGGCACAGCTCGACGAAGACGCCGAGACCGTCGCCCAGACCGACGCAGAGAAGGCCAACCTCACTACTCGTAACGCCGACGCCTTGCATGCCTTGCTTCTCGCCGCAGCGAGCCCGGCAACAGGTCATGAAGCCAACGGCACCAGCGCCGCACCACGTCCGCTGGTCGTGATCCACCGCGATGCCGACGGGACCAGCCGCATCGAGGGCGGCCCGGCTATCCCGAACGAGGCCGCTGACGAGTATGCGTGCAACGCCGACCACACCACTGCGACGCACACCGCCGACGCCATTGTGTATACGCCCCGCCGACGCCATCCGACGACAACGATGCGCCGCCAGCTCATGCAACGTGACCGCTGCTGCGCCTTCCCCGGTTGTGGGCAGAAACGCAATTTGCATGCGCATCACATCGAACACGACGCCCACGGCGGCCCAACCAGCAAGGAAAACCTCGTCATGCTCTGCCCGCGTCACCATGGCGCCGTGCACCGACGCGGCTGGACCATCGCCGGAAACCCCGAAGATGGCACACTCACTTTCTCCGCACCCGACGGCCGCACGGCGACCCCCATACCGCCACGTGTGAACCCCGACGATCGTGTCGCTGCCAACCGTGCGGTTGGCGTCGACCCGACGCCGCAGACCGCCGCAGCGAGGAGCATGGGCGAGAGGGTGAACCACCGCTACGCCGTTGACACGCTCTGCACGATTCGTCCTGCCGTCGCGTACCCACCGCCCTTCAACCGGTTTGCTTCCGCGGAAGCAAAGTGCGATCGTCACACGGTTGGGCAACGCTGATTTGTTTCCGCGGAAGCAGGCGCACGACCTGGTGGCACACGGGCGGTGGCAAAGGCAGCGGTTCGCTATTCGATGACGAGATCGAAGCGTGTTTCGCGACGCACTTTCTGCACTGGCACGGATGAACGAGCTCCTACGCTCGCCTACGTCTTACAACGTGCTCGCCCTGTTTCAGGGAGCGTCCGCCATCATCTCGATGAGTTCCTCCGTCGGACGGACGTCGCCGAAGCTTCGGTAGATCGACCGGAGCGTGGCGTTGTGCCAGTCGTCGAAGACGGTGGCGTTCGCATCCGCGACCATGACGACGCGAAAGCCGAGCGTGGCAGCATCTCTCGCCGACGACTCGCAACACACGTTCGTGACCGTGCCACAGATGAGCACGGTGTCGACGCCCCTGGCTTCGAGCTGCGCGGGGAGTGCGCATCGCCCGGGACAGAACGCGCTCGCAGCCGACTTCTCAACCAGCAGGTCCGAGTCGTGAATGACGAAGCCGGGCCAGAGACGATCGCGAAGTTCCCCGGTCCCTCCCGAGCTATTGAACGCATCCGCGACCTTTGGCCCGAAGAACTCCGTCGCCCACACGCCCGGTTCGGCACATTGGGCAGGGAGCACCCACGCGACATGGCCGCCGGCGTTTCGAAGTGTGCCGGCGAGCTTGTCGATGTTCGGGACGATGGCGCGGCAGTACGGGTTTTCGTCCACGAAGAACGGGATCATGTCGACGACCACGAGTGCGGTCTTCTCAGCGTCGATCCGTTCGTACGCATGACGCCGACCTCGCCTCGCCAGCTGGCGGGCGTACTCGCGTTCATCAATACGCCAGACGTGGGGCCGACCGTGCTCGTCCGATTCGTCCACGAACGAAAGGTATCGCAAGACCCTTCGTTGATCAGCGGGGTTCGCAGCCGATGCCGTTCCCGTCTCGGTCGAGGTCGTAGATGTCCACGCCGACTACTCGAACGGGCCCCTGAACGTATGCCGGGCCATTCCCGCTCCCGCCGGCGCAGTCGACATCGGACGCAATCGGGACGCACGGCGTGTAGTTCGGATCGCATCCGGAGGACGCGTCCTTCGCGGTCGCCGGTAGTCGTTGCCACACGAATCGTCCACCAACCGCAGTGCAACGCAAGGACGCCGCTACCTGACCCGATTCTCGTTTGCGGCACTGATTTCCGGCGCGCGGTGTCGCTGCCTCGGCCGGCGAGCTGGGGATTGCAAGCGAAGCACCGAGCGCCAATGCGAAGACTGCTGGGAATCGTTTCGTCACCGTCGTTGCCATCTCGTCATCCTGCCGAGTTCACCGCACCCCGGCATGGTCGTCGAATGGACATCCGTTCGGTGGACGTGAGGGCCGAATGGTTCGAGTCCCGTGCAATAGCGTCAAAGCATGAACACAGACGGCCCGCCCACCTTCAGTGATCCGACGCTTTGGCCGACGGTTGCGCAGGCGGAGGCGATTGCAGCGGGCCGTCTCGGGAGCCGTGAACTCCTCGCCATGCAGATCGAGCGCATCGAACAGGTTGATCCGGTGGTGAACGCAGTCTGCACGCGCGCATACGAAACCGCGCGCGATCAAGCACAGCGCGCCGACGACGCAACGGCCAAGGGCGAGTCGTGGGGTCCTCTGCACGGCATCCCCGTCACCGTCAAAGACGCGCTTGCAACCGCCGGTATCCGATCGACGGGCGGTGCGACGGAGCTGCGCAACAATGTTCCTTCCGTCGACGCTCCTGTCGTTGCATCGATTCGTGAGGCCGGCGCGATCATCTTCGGGAAGACGAATCTGCCGCGCTGGTCGGGGGAGTGGCAGGCGTTCAACGAAATGTTCGGCACGACCAACAATCCGTGGGACCTGAGCCGCACGCCCGGAGGATCGTCTGGAGGAGCTGCCGCTGCGGTCGCCACGGGCATGACGAGCTTCGAGATCGGTACTGACATCGGCGGGTCGATCCGAGTTCCCTCAGCGATGTGCGGGGTCTTCGGACACAAGCCCAGCTTCGGGATCATTCCGACGCTCGGCTACCTCGACGAGCCGAACGGCGGAGCGACCGAGAGTGACGTCAACGTGTTCGGACCGATCACGCGCAGTGCCGCCGACCTTTCCCTGCTGCTCGACGTTCTTGCCCGTCCACGACCCGATCGCGCCGTCGCGTGGCGACTCGACCTTCCAACCCCCGCGCAGCGTGGCCTTCACGGGCTGAAAGGGCTTCGGATCGGTATCTGGTTCGACGAGCCCTCGCTGCCACGCGACCACGAGATGCTCGAAGTTGTCGACGGAGTCGCCACGAAGTTGGAACAGGCAGGCGCGCATCTCGACCGGTCGACCCGGCCCGCCTTCGATGCGCGAGCCGGGTGGGTCCAGGCCATGCATCTCATCGGCGCGGCGGCCGGCGTGAGCGACAACGATCATGGAATCAGCCACACCGACTGGCTGCACGCCGATCGTATGCGCGCAGGCGTTCGTGCCGCGTGGGCGGAGTACTTCGAACTCGTCGACGTGCTGCTGTGCCCGGTCGCCATCACGCCGGCGTTTCCCCACACCCAACAGGGCACCATGATTGACCGGACGGTGCCATGCGGTGGGACCGACGTCCCGTACTTCCTCGTTGGCGCGTGGGCGTCGTTGATCGGCGCCGCTTACCTTCCGTCGACGTCGGCCCCGGTGGGACGCACCCGCGCCGGACTCCCGATCGGCGTACAGGTGGTGTCTCCCTACCTTCACGACCGGTCGTCGATCGCCATTGCGGGTTGGATCACCGAACGTGTCGGCGGCTACGAACCGCCGTCGCTGATCGGCTGACGCCAAAACGTGCACCCTGCGGCGCAGACGACAATGTCATGGACATCGCCGACTGCCAACTCGTGGCGTTGAACGGTCGGTCGCAATGACCATGATCCAAATCCTGCCCTACGTACCCGAACCCGATGTTCAGCCGGCGACCCGAACAGCAACGGAATGAATCGCGAACGAGAACCTCACACGAGCGAGGAAGGTGATGCGCGATCGCTCGCCCATCATCGATCGTGACCATCAGGAGCGCTCCTTCCCATTAGCCGCAGACGATCCGTGGGCACGAAGCTCAGCACACGAATGAGGTTATGGTCGACGATTCGCCGCATGAATGACAGGTCCTCGAAGTCACCGTCGAGCAGGCGGAGCGGTCCGGCCACGAGTGACAGGTGTTGGGCGAGGCGGTAAAGGTGCAGACGGTCTTCGTCGAGACCATCGATGCGCAAGTGTCTCGAAGATCGAAGCGGGCGTTGCGTCGCCGTAGATCGCAGCAACTTTTCCGATGCGGCCGTAGTGGTGATCTCGCATCACCTGAAGCGCAGTTCGGACTTCCGCCAGACAGGGTTGCGCCACCGATGGCTCCTCGGCCAGGACAGACTCGAGGGTGCGAGCGCCAAGATCCTCGACCAAGGCGAACTCGGCAGCTATGTCGTTCATGCCTCGTCCGGCAAGGGTGACCGACGGGGTCCGGATACCGAGATCACGGAGACGAGCATGGGCCGATTCGAAAAGCGCAAAACCTGACGCTGGCGCGAACGGGTGCGCGTCGTCGATCGGACGACCCGCGGGCCTCGGCCAGAAGTCCTCGTCAGTCCGCCAGACGTACAGCACCGACGATGGTCCGCGGTCGAAGTGCAGTCGATACACACCCTTCTTGGTCCCGCCCCGGAGGCGATCAACTGCCGCAAGGCATCGGTCGTTTCCGAGCGTGTCGGCCACCCAAGGCGCCAGGTCATCGATCTCCAGGAAACGACGCACCATGGCGCTCAATCTACGCAGCACCCGGTCTGGCGTCCGACCAGTCGTACGGCGAGAATTTCCCGATGGCCGCGATCGATGATGTTCGAGCGATCGCGCAGGGCTTGCCTCGCTCGTATGAGGTCATCGTTCGCGACCGGGTGAAGTTGCGAGTTGGACGCATCGTATGGGCTGCCTTCTCGTGCGACGAGACGCTCATGGGGTTCGCCTTCCCCAAGGATGAACGCGAGGATCTTGTTGCGTCGCGTCCCGATACGTTCCTCCTCCCCCGCCCGAGCGAGCTCCGCTACAACTGGGTCGTGGCCCGTCTCGAACTGCTCACGATCGACGAACTCGAAGAACTTCTCGTCGAAGCGTGGGGCATGGCTGTGCCGAAGCGAGTCCGCGAGGCCGAGTTTGATCGCCGCGCGTCAACGCAGTGACCCGCCTGCGGTTGTCAGGCCTCTCGACTCGCTCGGCCCGACAGGAAGTCTTGCGCTTCGGTCACCGACCGGGCCACGAAACGCTCCATCTTGCGGGCGTTCACGAATCGCTCCGTGGCGTGAAGCGCCAACGGCGAGCCGGTCCGCTGCGCCTCGTCGCGAGCTGCCACGCTGGTCTTGATCGCGTGCGCCGTCATGATGAACGAACCCGTTCGATCGACGAGCGACGAGTGGATCACGTCGGCGGCCAGGTCCGTAAGCGACCCGACGAGTGTCGTCTCGCGACGCGGCCCGATCGACGTGTGCCACTCGTGCCGACCGGTCCAGTGCGCAAGCCACACGGCGAACAACACCTGGCGAAGCGATCCCGGCCCGGGCGCGTGACGCCACTGCCAACGAGCGGCGTTCGCCAGCGTGATGCCGTGGGTCATGTCGAGCCATCCGAAGTCGTCGTGCAGGTCCAGATCGTCGGACTCGCGGAATCGCAACATGCGCTCGCTGGTGGCCATCACCACGTCATCGAGAAGGTCATCGACACTGGCTCCGTCAAGCAATCGGCGAGCTGCGGTTTCCACGAGCGAGCCTGGATCGGTCCTTCGCAAGAGCATGGCGACGAAGCCGCGATCGTCGTGGATCTCGCGCCGCTCTTGGGCGCGCTCGGCGATCGAGTCGAGATCGATCGTGGCCATCACCTTCATGAACACCTTCATGTACGGCAACCGATCTTCGCGAGTGCCGAAGATCAAGGCGGGCACGAGGTACCCAAGGACGGTGTCGGCCCGTTCCCATCCGAGGTGATCAAGCAGCTCGAAGGCCTTCTGGGTGTAGATCGCGCCGTGTCCGTAGGAAAGGAAGTGTTCCGACGACACACCAATCAACCACGACCGGATCTCCGCCGGAGCAACACCACCGTGGATCGCGCCGAGAAGCACTGCCTGTGCGTTCTCGAGTTCCTCGTGCTCGATGTGTGCACGAAACGCTGCTCCAGCCGACGATGGATCGATAGTGGCTGGCTCAGGAAGGGTGCACAGTCGCTCGCCCCGATGTTCCTCGGAGACTGCACTCAGCGCGTGAACGATTGGTAACGCGCGTTCGAGGCCCGGCATTTCATCCGCCAGTCGCAGGCAATCGGCCGTCATGGCTATGGCGTGGCCCCAGCCGAACTCGGAGCGAGGCGCGCCCCACTCGACGGCCTGCCACGCCAGTTCCCCCGGATTCGCGTCACCCTTGAGCAGACGGACGGCATCTCGGCTCATCTGACCCACATGGTTCGTCTCGACGGCGGACCTCAAGCTCGTCAGGAGACGGGGTCGCTCCGCCTCTGGCGAACGCATCGTGATCGATACACGCACGACGCCTTCGTCGTCGACATGGACGCCGTGGCTGACGACGTCTTCCTCGCCGACCAGACACGCCCCGGTCCGCACGTCGAACTTCCAGTTGTGCCATACACACGTGACGCTCGATTCGGTGAGGTCACCGAGGGCCAGTCCGTACCCCTGGTGGGGGCAAGCGTTGTCGAGGGCGAAGACCCCGTCACCGGTCCGGACCAACAGCACCCGTCGACCGCCAACCCGTACGACCCTCATCGGGCTCGCAGTGAAATCGTCGAGGTGCCCGACCACTTCGGAGTCGACGGCAGAGGATGTGGTTAATCGCGTCATGGGGTGAGGGTAAAACTTCAACCATGGTTGAAGTCAAGGACGAATCGGCGCCGTGGTCAGCGCGAGCCTCAAACCGCCGCAGACTCACGGTCGGCGAGCTGGCCGAACGAGCGGGGCTGGCGACGAGCGCCGTTCGGTTCTATGAGAAAAATCGTCTTATTTCGAGCGAGCGATCGGCCGTCGGGCACCGTCGCTATCGGCCCGACGCGCTACGACGGGTGTCGTTCATTCGCGTCGCACAACGGGTCGGTCTCTCGTTGGACGAGATTCGCGCGGCGCTCGACTCGCTCCCCAACGCTCGCACGCCGAGCCGCCGCGATTGGGAGCGTCTCGCCGCTTCTTGGGAACCGCTGCTCACCGAGCGCATCGCCCTCCTTGAACGGATGCGCGCAGAGCTTGGGTCGTGCATCGGGTGTGGCTGCCTCTCACTCGATGTGTGTGGCCTGTGGAACAGCAACGACGCTGCGTCCACGCTCGGCACAGGACCCCGATATCTCGAGAGCGACGAACGTCCGCCGCGCTGAGTTCCTGGGTCGTTTTCACGCCGATCGATCGGCGGACGGTCTCGGGCTTCGGTCCCAGCTTCTCGGCGACCGAGCACTGGCCCAAGGCGCTGGCCGAGCACGTGACCACGCCCGGGCCGCACCGGCCTGTAGCGGAAGCCATCGCCACATGTCTACGGAGCACCCTCAAACAGCCAAAGTGAACGCCCGGTTTGTATCGGCGCTCCAGGACCTGCGCTCCGCTCCGCGGCGAGTTGGAGCAGAAACTCGTCCTCGCGGTTGATACGCTGAATCGTCGAGCGTGCACGACCGAAGGCGACGTAGTGCAGTGGTCGCTCTTCAGTCGTATCGGTCGAGATCGACACGCAACGCCGAATGAGCGCACGGAGAAGAGCCGGCGTCGAGACGAAAAACCACCAGTTTTGTAAGCGCACTGAGTATTTGTCGACGCCGTCGTGTTTCGGATCGTTCCGGCCTCGAAGCCACTCTGCCGCAGAAGCCTCACGTAACCAGTCATCTGGTGGTCGCGCGGTCCGCGTGGGGTCCACCGCTGCGCGCGGGCTTGGGGAACAGGGTGCGTGGGTCCCTATGCGCGCATAGCGGAGTTGGAGGTGGAGAACGCCTTGGGTGCGTGATCGGGAGGAGCCGAGCTGACTGGATACACCTAGTCTGGCCTGGTGGCGAACATCGACGCCCTCGAACCTGCCGACTGAACGTTTGGTGTGAACAGCATGGAAACAGCGATCGGCATCACCCTCGGTGGCCTTGGTACTGGTGGGTTCTTCGCTCTGTTGGCGGTGGGTCTCGTCATCGTCTTTCGAGGTTCGGGGGTCATCAACTTCGCACAGGGCGCGATCGCAATGTTCACGGCGTACGAGTTCCATTCGCTTCGCACGAAGGGAACAGTCCAGCTCCCGTGGTTTGACCTGCTTCCGACGAAGCAATTGAACCTTCCGGTTCGACTGACCATCAGCGACGATGGTCTTGGGCTCTGGCCGTCGTTCGTGGTGGCGCTGCTCGTGGCGCTCCTCCTGGGTCTCTCGGCGCACTTCCTTGTGTTCCGACCGTTGCGCAACGCCGCACCACTGGGCAGAGTCATCGGTTCACTTGGGTTGATGCTCTATCTCCAAGGTGTGGCATTGAGGAACTTCGGCACCAGCAATCCGCAACCGGAGAGGGTGCTTCCTGGCGGCGTCTACAAAAACTTCCTCGGTCTCGGACGTGATCTTCCAAGAGAGTCGTTCTGGCTCGCCGCATTGGCGATCGTGTTCGGCGGCGCGCTGTGGTTCTTCTACCGCTACACGCGTTTCGGACTGGCGACCCGCGCTGCGTCTGGAAGCGAGAAGGGCGCCGTTCTGCTCGGCTATTCGCCACAGACGCTGGCGCTGTCGAACTGGCTCATCTCCTCATTCCTCACGGGACTCGCCGGCATTCTTGTCGGGTCAATCACCGGGCCGTTGAACCAAGTGAAGTTCACCGGCCTCCTCGTGCCGGCACTCGGGGCTGCTCTCGTCGGGCGCCTGTCATCGATCCCTATAGCGACCGCTGCTGGAATCGTGATCGGGCTCTTGCGTACGTTCGCTTCCGTCTGGCTCCCGACGAACAGTTGGTTTCCACTCGAATGGCAGGCGCCTGCCATCAACGCGGTGCCGCTTCTGATCATCGTGTTCGTGCTGTTCATCCGCGGGCTGTCGCTGCCGATTCGCGGGATGGTCGCGGAGACGCGACTACCGCTATCTCCGCATCCGAAGCACGTATGGCAACACGCCCTGATCTGGAGCTCTGCGGCACTTCTGCTGGCGTTCCTCGCCGATCGAAGCGGGCGATTCGCGGTGTATCAACCAATGGGCCTTGCGTTGACGACGACGATCATCGCCGCAGTAACCATGCTGTCGTCTGTGGTGCTCACTGGCTACGTCGGCCAGATTTCGCTCGCACAGATGTCCATTGCGGGATGCGCAGCGTTCATGACCTCACGCATGCTCTCCGACGGAAGCCCGTCATCGCTCCTCCCCTTCTCCGTGGACGGACCGGGTCTTCCTTGGCCACTCGCTGCACTCGTCGGCGTGGTGTTCGCCGTGGTCGTCGGCATGCTCCTCGGGTTGCCCGCATTGCGGGTTCGCGGCATCCAACTGGCAGTGGTGACGATGGCAGCAGCGGTAAGCATGCAAGGCATCTACTTCGAGAACCAAACTCTCACGGGGGTGCCGGCGGGCTCTCCCGTGGAGTTCCGTGATCCCTCGATTCTCGGAATCAACTTTGGTGTGGTCGGCCATTCGGGCTTGAACAACAACTTCGAGTTCGCGGTGTTCTGCACTCTTGTCCTGGTGGTTGTTGCCCTTGCTGTTGCCAACATCCGAAGAAGCGGGACCGGTCGCCGGTTCCTCGCCGTTCGAGCGAACGAACGAGCCGCCGCGGCGGCAGGAGTCAACATTGTGCGTACAAAGATGCTGGCCTTTGCGATTGCGTCGGCGATCGCAGGCATTGCGGGCGTGCTGACCGGGTACCAAGCCCGACAGGTGAGTTCAGCAAACTGGGTGTTCCTCTTCAGCTTGACCGTGCTCGCCTTCGCATACCTGGGAGGCGTGACATCCATCAGCGGGGCGATCGTTGGCGCCACGCTCATCCCGAACGGTGTTGTCACCATCTGGGCGAATACCCACTTCGACAACGCAATCGACGCGGATCTCACTTATATCCTCGGTGGACTTGCGCTGATCGTCACCGCGATCCTCAATCCGATGGGTATCGCCCCAAAGTTTCAGCCCGTGGTCCAGCGTCTCGGCAGGTTCATCCGAAGCGCCGGTCTCCACGACTGGACCGATGCAGTGAGAAGAGTGGCGCCAGGGGCAGTTCTGGCCGGCACGCCGGTGATCGTGCTGCTCTGGACGAAGGCGGAAGAATGGAGGAACTGGTTTCTGCTCCTTGTACCGGCGTTGTCGCTCGTCATCCGAAGCATCGTCGCAAAGCTGGCTGGTTGGCTTCCGACTTCTCGTATCACCGGCTCACAGAATCCGGCGCACGCGGCGCGAGCGAACGACATGGACACCCAAGTGAGGTAGGGAGCCGACGCGGGTTCGTTGGTGCATTCACCGGGGATTGCACCGGAGAGCGGTTTCGAGTGGGGCGTTGCCTGCGGAACTACTGCTGAAAACTGGTGTCGCAGGGGGGACTTGAACGAACGCACCGACCATCGAACGGGACGGCGGCGAGCGGAGCCAAGCGGCAGAAAAGTGCCTCTGAGCAGAGGATTCGCGGAGCCAGGCTCCCCTTTCTTCTGCTGGGCTCCGCTGCGTTCCACGAACGGATGCTTGCAATTTGCTTGCAGAGCGACACCCGCCGTCACCTGCTTACGGTCCGGCCCACCCGGCGGACGATCTCCAGTACGCGCACCAGCCCGTCAGGCCGCTGGCGTGTCGGCCGAGAGCTCGCCGGTCTCGCGGACGCGTAGGCCGAGTGCGTTGGCGATCTCACATAGCCGGGCCAGACTGGCGGTCGCATATCCGTTCGCCTCGTAACGCTGAATCTGTTGCTCCGCGATCCCAAGTTCGGTTGCGAGCCGCCGCTGCGACCATCCCCGGGCGACACGGGCTCGGACCAGCATGGTGGACAGGTCGCTGAGCGTGTCGGCCTCGAACGAGGTAGTCGCGCCGGACCTGAGTTGCTCGTACTCGGCGATCTCGACCGCGAGGTCCTGCGCCTGTGCTTTTGCTGCGTCGATCTGGAGTTGGTGCAGCTTCTTGTTCTTCGCACCGGCCAGACCCGTCTCGAGGTTTCGGGCTGCTTCCTCGAACTGTCCAAGAAGTGTTTTCGTTGTCCGGTATTGGACGTCATTGGTGATCATGAATGGATACTCCTCGGGTCCATGACAACAATCCTTTGAAACCATGCACTCGATCGCGTTGAAAGAACTCGGCAAACCGGAGACCGCTTCCTGATTCGGTCCAATCCGGAAACAGCTCACCGAAGAAGCGTCGCTTCTGTTCTTGTCGACCTGCCGCCAGGTCGAAGAAGATCGGATCGAGTCGGTCCGTGTCGACGCCGTCCGGATCCCACACGGCATCGAAATCGCCCGGTTCGTCCTTCGCGGTGACGAAGCTGCCATTCAGCCACACCCGCCGGCAGCCTGCTTCGGCCAGGAGGGCGAGCGCCTCGACCAGTCCATCCAGTTGACGGCGCCGCGTGACGTTCCATCCGAAGCGATCCAAAACGTCATCCCACGATGCCGCATGCTCGCCGGTAGGCAGCACCCCGGTCTCCGGATCGAACGGCGGGATTGACACACCACAACCCTAGCGTTGTGGTGCGAGCCGCTGGGCGTTTCGGCGTTGCGGTTTCACGTCGAAACCGAGAGTGGCGTAGGACGGAAGCCGTTTGGCGTGCATGGCCTTGAGTACCGGCGAGAGGATGTCACCGTAGTCATGCACCTCGAGATCGATCTTGTCATCATCGGCACGCAGGACACGCCCGACGTACTGCACGATCCGCCCCCTGAAGGAGACCGGAAACGCCAGGAATAGCGTGTCGAGCGCGGGCGAGTCGAACCCCTCCCCTGGTGTCGAAAGGGGGGACTTGAACTCCAGAAATACGTGTACTTACTAGTGCTGTGGATAGTGCATTCGTGCTGTTCAGGAGGCTTTCTTGCCAGTACGTACGCTCACGTTCTGACGTCTGATATTCGCTCATTTCGGGTCGTTCGCGGACAAAGTGATGACAAGCGACACAAGCTGTTGGTAGGCGCGCTTAGAACTTCACGCGATGCCGAACTCCGCCCGGAACCGCTCGGCGAACGCTGGCACACCTGCGTTGCCGAGGGCCGCGACAAGCTCGCCGACTGTCATTGACGGGCGACGCTTCTCGCCGGCAATCCGGCTGACCGTCCAAAGCATCTGCTCGGACGATCTCGCCAGCTGCTCGCACAAATAGGCATCGGCGTCGAGCACTCGAATCGACATCTCAGACAATGGCTCTACGGGAAAATGCTTCAGGTTCCGCGTCAATAGAACCGTCGCCCGGCCCACCTTCGCCGCGGCGATGTGCTTGCGATCGTCGAGGTCCGCGCTCGGCATGTCGTCCACCTCAGCGGCGTACGAAGCGGTCGGAATCTCCCCGTCTTCGAAGAACTCACGAATTGCGAAAACGATCGACGCCGCGGATTCGGCCGACCGTTGGTTGTTCTCGACGATCACCCGCTCCCACTCGTCGAGAAGATCGTTTGACCAGATGAACTCGTGCATGCCGTCCTCGGCCATGCCGAGCACCAGATCCATGATGGAGAACGGGAACAGGACGTTGGTGTCCGCAAAGACGCGCTCCACGTGGGTCAGTACGGAAGGCCGTCGGCTTCGACGATCTCCATGATCTTGCGGCGCCCAGCCTTCATGCGGGCGCGCCGTTCCTGAAAGACCAGCACGTCGCTCAGCAGCACCTTGCGGTGCCGACTCTGCGGGAGGTGCTGCGACGGAATCGCGCCGTCGTCCAGAAGTCGAACAACGAATGGCCGAGAGAGGCCGAGTAGGTCAGCCGCTTCGGCCGGGCTGAGGGCCACCTCCGACGACATCACGGTCACCGAGTGTCCCTCGGCAAGCTCGCCCGCCGACGCCTGAAGGATCCGCAGGAGCGATTCGCTGAGGCCGACAATCGAACCGTCAGGAAGACGCAGTTCTGCCCGGCCAGCTTTGCTAACCAACTTTGCATCGACCAACTTGTCGGCTACCTCACGGTCGTCGGCGCACGGCTCCACGCGAACCGCTCCGCTCATCACACTGGACCTAGACACTGGGACTCCTTATCTGCAACAACTGTAACCGCGGATTCGGTTGCCGGTCAACCCCTCGACTGGCGGCTCGATTCCGAGGGATCGAAGGCGGAGTTACACCTTCGCGCCATCGAGCCGCTTCGACACCTGGTTGGGTAGCCGACGCGCTCGCGCCCAGGTTTGCGGATGCCCGCCGTACACGACCTCGAGTCTGTTCCGAAGATCCTTCTCGTTTCGCTTGTCCATGAGCCGGTACCGCATCGAGGACTCGATCGCTTGCTCGATGAGTGAGCCTCGGGTTCCCGAGTCGAGCGCATCAGCGATCGACCGAGCCGCAGACGTGACCCGAATGCCCTCACGCCAGTCGACGTCGAACCTGTCCAGGGTGTTGAGCCACAACCGGTAGTACGACGGACCCGCTCGGCGCATCCGCCTCGGAACGGTCACGTTGATCATGCGGGGATTCACGTCGCAGAGCTCCCACAAAGACAACGCGCTCTCGTGCGATGTGACGCCTTCGCCATCGGCCCACAGATTCGCTTCCATGTACTCGTCGTGGCGCTGGGCCGAGAATGACACGATGCGGTAGAGCCCGTGCCCACTTCGAACAAGCACACCGCGCGACGCCATCTTTCGAAGTTCAATGGCCGGAACGCCCACACCCTCCCCGTCGCGCACCGTCACAAACCCCCGCTGCTCGCCCGCAACCTCGAGAAGCTTCGCCAGGTAGCTCATGTCAAAAGCGTACTATGGCGGCGCGTTATTGACTGGCGAAGATGACCAAATCACCACTTCGATCACGCCGACCCCTTCGCGCCAGACCTCGACGACGTCGGGATCATCGGGACGCTCCCCAGTTCACGTTCCAGATACTCCCCGGTGAAGCGAGAGCAACGTCAACCCGGATGCCGGCTCGCCTGGAGCCGCCAATCTGCGGCGTGTCGACCAACTTGCACGCCATTTCCCGACCGTCCGGTGGCGCATCGCTCGGACAGCGCCCCTCAGCCGACATGACCCGTTATCGGCAGCCGCTGAACTCAGGGAGAGGGGCGTGGGAGTGGACGCGCCAGTCCCGTGGGCGGCCCGACAACCCGATTCGATCGTTGCGCGAACCCGGCGACGCAGAGCTCTTCGAGACAAACCTTGACCCCACTACGCTGTCGCCGTGGGCGAGGCAGAGGCGATGATTTTCGGTGAGAGCGATTGTGAGGAGGGCGTTCTCCGATGATCCGTGCAGCCGTGCTTGCGTTGGTTCTCGGGGCCCAGGTGAGACGGTCGCTCGTGATCCCGGGAAAAGACATCATCCGCACTACGTTTCCCGCTCGCTTCTGAATCGCTCCGCCGAAGGAAATGAGGCTCGTTTGCGCCGATGACTATCCCAATGGCGCAATCGGCGGCGGCGGTCCTGACGGCCGAGTTGTCAAACTGCGCCGACCCGACCTCGAGACAACGGTCGAGGTTGTGCCAGCCTCAGAATTCAAAACCCTCGAGCCGAATGCAACCGTCGGCGGCCATCCGACCGACATCCTCGTCCAAGACGGTCTGAACGATCAAAAGCATGCGGCTGCGAAGTACGTCGACGGGGACTACCGCGTATTGGTCAGTCTTCGCGGTTCCGCTGCCGATCGAGCGGAGCTTGAACGATTCGTCAGTGGGCTTAAGATTCGGTCGCTGTACGACGTTGGCTACAACAAGGGCACCGCCGAAAAGGTCGTGTACGACGGACGTTGGTACGAGGGCGCCCATCTCCCTTTTACGAGTACGCCTTCGCAGGCTCATCCGGGCGACGAATAGTCCTCCGGGTAGTCGCATTTCCGGGCCGACTGAATCCGTACGAACGCGTGAGATTCGCAATAGACCTCTCGATCGGAAGGGCCTCAGGTCTCTTCTTCGAGGTGGACGACAAAGTCGATGCTGTGGTCTGGAATCCGGTACCGAATGTCTCCGTCACCGTCTACGGCCAGAACGTCAAAATTTCAGACATCGCTGCCGTCGCACGGGGCCTACGAGTCGTCGACGAGGCCACATGGAAATCCAAGACGAAGCGCGTCACTCGGTCCTTCCCAGCACGCAATGGCTGGTCGCGCTGCACCAGCGCCAGCTAAGCGAGCCGCCCCATTCGGGCACCTCCCAGCCGCGCCAAGTTGCCGAAGATGCGATCAGCAAGGAAAAGCGTCCTTCATCGATTCCAGATCCTCAGCGCTGCTTCGATCGGGCGGGCACCACCAAGTTCTGCGATGTCGACGGCTGCGGCACGTGCCGGCACAAGCCGGCCGGGCTGGGAGCGAAGCGCACGTGCGATGTCGTCGCCGACGACATGGACGAGGATCCTCGGCGATGACGATGGGACGAGCCAGTGGCGATCGCGCCACGCGTCGAACGACGAGGCTCCGACGTAGACAACGTTCAGCTGCGATCGGTCGTCGTCAAGGAGCTCGTCGAATGACTGGGCGGCGACCCATCCGCCGCGCCGAACGCCTGGGCCGTTCAGGCTGGCCTCAATGTCCGGGCCGTCGAGTTCGTGGCGTTCCGAGCGACCGCGGTAGCGCGACCTGAGCAGCGCTGCGTTCGCGATCGGAACCTCACGATCACCCAACAGCTCCGCCCAGGCAGAGCCGGGGCTGAGTGGCCTTCCCGCCGACCGCTCACCGTCCACGCCTCCCAGCGCACTCGGTTCGATCATCCACGCCCGGCCGAGACGTTGCGCCCGAAGACGACCCGAATCGATCATTGCGCGAACCCGACGATCACTCACGCCAAGGCGCTCAGCGGCATCGTGAACGGAAATCATGACACAACTATACCGCTATCGGAATAGTTAAGCAACCTCGCACCGCTCGTTCGCTTGACCCAGCCAAACGCGCCGCCGGGCCGTCAAAACGGTGGCCACCGCGCGCTTCTCGACCCCGGTGACCTCCGCAACGATCTCGACGAAGTGCGAGAGATCGCGGTACCGGACGGTCACTTGGCCAGGCGCTCGAGCAGTTCCTGGTCTTCCTTCACGATCCGACGAAGGCTCGTCCGAAACGCCGGGTCCTTACGACGTCGATCGATCGCCTTGATGAGTGCCTGCTTGACGGTCTCGTTGACGCTGGTGCCCTCAACCCGTGCGACGGCCTCCGCATCGGCGGCGATCTCGTCAGGCAAGCGGACGGTGAGGTTCTTCGTCATGACGTCATGAGAGCACGATGTCGTCGCAGAGCGCGAACGACTTCGACGGTCTCTCCGGTCGAATCAGATGACCGGCCATCCGAACGCCGCCGTTCGGCTGTGCCGTGAGGCTTCCGGGCAATCAGCCGGGAAGAAGCATGTCAGCGTTCGCGCGGAGGTTCCGGACGTGCCGGGCGTGAGCCCGGGTTCATCTCTGACGTCTCGTGCGGAGTCGCACGACCCATGGTTGTTCACGGAGAGTGACCGTATGGTGGTCGGATCGTCTCCTGAAGGAACCCAGATGTTCGGTCGTTCGAAAACAACATCCCGTCTCTCCACGCTCACCGTGGTCGGCGTTTTGGCCTCCGCCGCTGCTGCGTCGATCGTTGTGCTGCCCGGCGTCGCGTCGGCCGCATGCGTCGGCACCGGAACTGCTATCGACGTGGCGACGCTGACGATCCCAACGATCGCTACAGCCATCGGTGCCCCCGTGGCGTGGGCGTCTGGCTACCAGGGTCAAGGAATCGACGTTGCCGTGATCGACACCGGCGTCAACGCTGTGCCGGGCCTCGCCTCCGCCGGCAAAGTCGTTGACGCCGTCGACCTTTCGTTCGACGCTCCTTCCACCAGCGTCCGATACCGCGACGTTCACGGTCACGGCACCAACATGGCGGGCATCATCGCCGGTGACGGAACCGGCGGCGCGATGACCGTTGGCGTCGCCCCGAAAGCGCGGATCATCAACGTCAAGGTCGGTGCTGGTGACGGTTCGGTCGACGCCTCACAGGTCATCGCTG
>JANPDB010000164.1:0-7006 GCA_031431255.1 Acidimicrobiia bacterium
GTCTCGAAGTGGACGGGGCACTTCGCCCGCAACTCGCGGTGCGCCGCTGCGGGATCGTCGAGAACGTGCGCAGCCGTGAGCGAGTAGTCGATGTCCGTCATGCGCGGAATCTATCGGTCGCAGGCCGTGAGAGGCTAGTCGCCATTCGATCGCCAAACCCAGCTTGGACGCGCTTGTTAGAGCTGCGCGACCGACCGGGCCAACAACAGCACTCCGGCGCCGGCGATCGCGAACCCCGACACCAGCGGCAGGGCGTTGGTGACGGCGTGGAGACGGGCTCCGGCCGGGGTGCTGAGTCGGGACGACCACCCGCGGACGCCGCGTTCGAAACGGACGATGAGCAGACCGGCACCGACGAGGGTTGCGGCGAGCCCGATCCCGTAGGCGACGACGAGGGCTACCCCGAACGGCACTCGGCCAACGGCGATCGCCCCGAGCAGGACGACGAGCGCTGACGGGCTCGGAACGAGGCCGCCGGCGAGTCCCATCATCACCAGCTCGCGCCGACGCACGACAGAACCGGGTGCCGGGAGGACGTGGTCGTGGGACCAACCCCCGTGGGCGTGGCTGGTGACGATGAACCGCGGGTCGTCCGGGTGGGCGCGTGTGGCAGCGTCGGCGGTGAGTGCCGAAGCGCGGCCAGGCGTGTCGACATGGGCATGGGCATCGGCAAGGGGGTGGGGGTCGTCGAGAACCGACGCGTCGTCGTGGTGCGCAACTGCGTGGTCATGGTCATGTGGGTGCGGGTGCGGATGATCGTGCCCGTGGTCATGGTCATGTGGATGATGGGCGGACCCACCGTTCAAGCTCGCCGCGCCGTTCCGACCGGGACGACGGAACACGCGCAGCCGGTTCCGCAACAACGTGAATCCGACGCCGATCACCAGGACGCCCGACACGACGCTCGCCCATCGTAACGACCGATCCGGGGAAACCACCGTGGTGGCCGACACGAGCACACCGAGCACCATGATGCCGACGGTGTGCGTCGCCGCCACCGTGCCACCGATGGCGATGATGTCCGCTGTCCGTCCGCGACGTCCGAGTGCGTACGCCGCAATGATGGTCTTGCCGTGTCCGGGCGCCAACGCGTGAAGACCCCCGAGAACGACGGCGAGCAGCATGGCTCCGGCGGCGAAGGGCAGCGTGACCTTGCGGTGGTCGAGCAGAGACTGGAATCGCTGCGTCAGACCGTCGTTGCCCCGATTGGTCGGCGCAGGTGACAACGTGGCCGAGTCGGAAGCAGATGCCATTTCCCTAGCGGCACCGCGAGACACCTTGAACGTTGCCCCGAGTTGCCGAAGCGGAGCGCTCACGGCTTCCTTCGGATAGCGCAACAGGAGATCGGTGGGGGAGACGGTCGCCACCTCGCCATCGATGCCGACACCGTTGCCTGATACCGAGATCTCCCGCCAACCGAGACGATCGGGGTAGTTGCGGTCGACAATGTTCACAGACGCCGGAGATAGCTCGCTCGACGTGGCCTGCAGTCGACACTCGAGCCGAAGCGTTGTCAGGCCCGCCTGACCCGAAGGGAACGAGAGCTGAGCTCCACTCGTCGGAGCGAGTGGCACCCGGACCCCGCTCCGGGTGATATCCAGTGACTGAGCGATGGACATGCAGCGCTCGTCACGCCAACGATCGGCGGCGATGGGCGGAACAGGACCGCTCGATGCGCCGAGTTCCTGGCGAACCTTCAGGGCCGGGATCTCGGCCAGGTCGACGACATACACAACGTCGACGTGTCCGGGCGAGAGCGCGACATGTGTCGCCGTGTTCGTGGTGAAGTTCCCGAGCGGATGAGCGATCGCGGCATCGGGGCGAAAGGTCAGCGCGCTGACTATCCCGACGAGCAGCGCGCTACGCCGCACCAATCGAACGCGTCGGGGGGCTACGAACGTGAGCCTTGACATCATGTGCTCCTGGTGGTCGGGGTAGCGGCTTGTTGGGTGGGTGTGGGGGATGTCAGCGCGGGAACAGGAAGCCCGAGTCGGTCGGCGAGCGAGCGAACGGCGCGCGTCTGGAGCGGGGACGACCATGGATTACGGATCGCTGCGGCGAGCTCACGACGGGCCGCCGCAAGATCGCCGGTTGCGGCAAAGACCTCGGCCGCGTGCCACCGAGCGGAGGAGACACCGGGCTGGGTCGCCACCGCAGCGCGTGCGTAGGGCACCGCCTCCGCCGGACGGCCGGAGACGAACAGCGACCATGCCATCGCGTCGTTGGTGAAGATCGTGCGACGTTCCGCGTACGCCCGTCGGGCCGCCCGCAGCGCCGCAGGCGCCGAGCCCGAGCCACGGTCGGCGAGCAGGATCGCCAACTCGGCGTCGACCACCGCACCATTCGCCTCGAACAGGGCGACGCTCGCATCGACGAGCTGATCCGTGGCTGTTGCCGTCTTCTGATCACCATTCGCTCGCGCCAGATCGGCTCGGAGTCCGAGCGCTCCCGGAAGCGGGATCCTTTCGACGAGACGATCGAGGATCGTCGCGGCTCGGCGTGAATCATCTCGGGCCATGGCGACCCGAGCCGAACCGAGCATCGCCGTTCCATTTGTCGGTTCGATCCGGAGTGACTGCTCATAGGTGCGGCCAGCGGCGGCGAGGTGGCCCGACTCGAGAAGCACGTCGCCGAGATACGCAAGCGCGATGGCACGATCGATCGATCCAGTCGGCGCGGCTGACACGGCCTGGCGCATGGCGATCTCTGCGCCGAGCAGATCACCGGTGAGCTGGCGGCGATAGGAGAGCCGTGACAACGTGGCGACATTCGGGCGCTCCTCGACGAGCGACTCGATCTGGGCAAAGGCCTGTTCGTAGTTCCCCAGTTCGATATCGGCATCGAACAGGGAAATGCGTCCGTCCAACGCGCCTGGCCGTTGCCGGACGACGTCGGTAGCGAGCGAGCGAGCATCCTGGAATCGATGCCGGGCCAGCGCAAGCGTGGCCTTGGTCCCGAGCACTTCCGGGGTGGAGCCGAGTCGCTTCTCGGCTTGCCGCAACGCTGATTCGGCAAGTGGATAGAACGCGGGGTCCGCCGTCTCGAAGGCCCGCCGGACATAGGCGGCACCCAGCTGACGCCACTCATCGCCGGCATTCGGGTTGGTGCGAGTGACAGCTTCGAGCCTGGTGATGCGGGCGGTGGTGGAGAGGTTTCGCGATGCTGCCTTGGCCGCGCCCGGGATCACCGTGGAAACGGGAACAGACGAACCAGCCGCTGCGGAGGCGGCTCCGCCCGGAATGGCCGAAGACGCGATCATCAGTGCACCTACGAATGCCCCGAGGCCCGTCGCGATCCGGGAGCGAGGGCGTTGGCGTGCACTGGGCAGGCAAAGCCCTTCGCCGCAGGGGGGGTTGCGGCGAAGGGCTCGTGCCAGTGTTGAACGTGGCGCCAACTCCCCAGCGGGCGCCGCGTTCAAACAAGCGGGACGGACAACGCCGAGGCGCGTCGGTCGTTCATCGCGCACTCGCGACACGCGAACGCGAGCACTTCGGTCGTTGTCCGTCTTCATGATCAGCCCTTGATCGGCTCGTAGGCGCGGTCGGCGCCGTATCCGTCACGGGGCAGGCCGACATACGGGAACACGTTCAGGAGTTCCCGATCGTTGGCATCGACACCGTCACCGAGCGCATTGTTCGGGAAGCCGGTGAAGGTCTTGTCGGTCACCAACGGGTTGGCACCGGCCACCACCTGGAGGGCGGTGTCGACGACATCATCGGTGAGGTTGCGGCCGTTGGGGAACGACGACTTGCCGATGCCGGTGTTGAGGCGGAGCATCTCGGACGGGGCCGAGAACGTCTTCGACTTGTTCAGACCGGGGATACCCGTGAGGAAGATCACGGCGAGGTCCTGGCGGCCCGCAAAGGCGGCCGGAAGTCCGGCGTCGACGCTGTTCGGTACCTTGATGCCGGACGGGCCGTAGAGGAACGGGATCAGCTTGCCGAGCTCAGGGTCGAGGACGGACTTGGCGAACTGGCCGTCCTTGTCCGGGCTCGACGCATTGAACGTGTCCTTCTGCCCGACGGGGATGACGACCTCGTTGACGAGCGGGTTGCCAAGACGGGCAACCTGCTTCCAGTTGCCGTTGCCGTTGCCTTCACCGACACGACGTGACGTGGTGGCCCAGACACCGACGACGGGATCCCCGGCGTTGGTGATGCGGCCGCTCGGAACCTGCAACACGATCGAGCTGATGTTCTGCCCGGCGAGGTAGTCGATTCCTGCAGCGGTCGGCTGCTTGATGACGTGGAAGGAGTTCAGCGGACGCAGACCGCCGAGGTCGAAGATCGCCCCGAGGTCGGCGAAGAACGGGTCGTCGCGCGGGCCGGCAAAGACCCGGATCGCGCCCTGCTCCAGCTGATGGCTCGCCCCGGCGACGGTCGTCCGGTAGTTCGGCGTCGAACGGGTTGCCCCGACGTAGGCCGGTGCGGTCAGGAGGTTCTGGCCGATCGGCTTGCTGTCCTTTCCGCGAACTTCCGTCAGCGTGTAGGTCTGTTTGCGGTTGAGGTCCGCGTCGTCGACCGACGTCACCTGGTTCGTGTTGTAGAGGAACGTGTTCGGGTTCGAATACGTCGTCTTGAAACGGAACTGGTACTTGATGTCGGCAACGGCGTCGCCGTTGTTGTCGATGTTGAGCTCGTACAGCACGTCGTCACCGAACTTCGAGAAGTTCGGCCCGCCACCGGGATTCTGGAACGGGTCGGTATTGATGACGAACGTCGTCGAGTCCGGGCGATCCGGGCTCACGAAGGCGTAGAGGTCGGTGAGGTCGGCGACCGGATCTTCGGTGATGGCCGGTGCCTCCCGATGGCTCGACGCCGTGGTCGGTGCGGCAAGGCTGAGTCCGAGTGCAGCGGCCAGGCCGATGGCGGGAATGCCCTGTCGAAGGAGTGAACGTTTCATGACTCTCATTTCTGTTGCGGGTGGGGGGTTGTGGTGCTGGGGATCAGGGGCCCGTTTGGCCGAGGCGCACTCGTCATGGCGCAGCGGGGATGGGAGCGATGCCGACGACGACCCATCGGTCGGCCAGAGGCGCCGCGATCACGTGCATCTCGTGAGGCGCCGCCAGTGTCACGACGCGGGCCCATTGGTAGGCGCCGCTGCCGTAGGCGTCGAGCAGCGCCTGCGGATCGTCCAAGGTGTAGATGTCGCCGACCGACTCAACGGCCACGGCGCCGGGAGTGGTGCAGAGCGCTTCGGCCAGCCACACCGCACCGAGCAGGCCGCCTCCGTACTCGCCGACCGGAGTCTTCCGGGCTTGGTTGCCCGATGATTCGCAGCTGTTCTGGCGCGCGGCGGACCAAGCGAGAACATCGTCGGACAGGCGTTCTTCCGGAGCGGCGTAGCGCTGCGTGATCGTCCGCCGTTCCCACGAGACCTTCCAGCCGGACTCGTCCTTGCGGGCCGGGAGTTTCACGACGGCGGTGGGGCCGACGACGCCGCGAATCTCATCGATCGTCGGGGCCTGGTCGACGCGCAGGGTGGGAGCGTCAGGGCCTTCGCTGGCGTCGGCATCGACGGCGGCCGACAGCCACGCCGGATCCCGGCTCAGAATGTCGGCGAAGCGAGTGGCCGAGCCGATGCGCTCCTGCTCGATGTCGGGAAGGAGCGCGAAGGCGTCGACGATCCGTCCGGTGACGACTGCGTCCCCGAATGCCGCCGCTGCTGCGGTTGGGCTGGCGGCGCTGGCGCTGGCGGCACGACTCCGACGAGACGACGGACCGGCCACCGGTTCGGGCCCCGGGGCGGTCCTGTCCGCCGGTGGAACGGTGAAGGAGAGGCCGGGCTCCGGCGCGCCGATCACCAGTCGCGATTGTCCCGGGACGGCCTCGATCGGTTGGGTCGAGGGCGCCGAAGCGCTCAGCGGTAGCGACGGAGGTGGCGTCGTGGTCGTCTGACTGCTGCACCCCGAGAGCACGAGGGCGAGAACGCCGGAGGAGAGCCCGAACCAGGTCTGAACACTCCGCCGATGAGCGACTGCCTTCGTGAACCGATGACGTTGCGACATGCCGAAGGTTCGTCACCGGACGTCGCTTGGATGCGTCAGGGAAGAAGAATCCGGAGCAAGCCGAGCGAAGCCGCCCCTTGACTCGGCGATCGGCGCCCCCGTCGAAGCCTTCGGAACTCCGCGAGCTCAGTGCTCCTACGCCGAGACCTCAGTGCTTTCAGGCCAACGCCGACCGCCGGCGGCGCCGCGAGCCGTCAAGTTCACCTCCAACGTGGTCGATGAACGTGGTGTCGTCATGACCGCGGGTAACCTGTCGCTACTCGACCACACGGCCCGTCGGCCGACATCAGGAGATCATCATGCTTCGTAAGGCCCTTCGTACCGCCGCCGTTTCCGTTCTCGTCGGTGGCGCCGCATTCCTCGCTGTCCCCGCCTCTGCCCAGGAGACGACGACCACCGTCGCCCCCGTGGCCGAGGTCGTTGTCGAGGCACCGGTCGCCGACACTGCGGCGCCAGTCGACGCGGCGACCGCCGAAGTTCCGGCCGGTGGCGTTGCCGCTGGTGGCGGCTTCATCAGCAACGACAACGGCTCAGCCGTTCTTCCCCTCGCCCTGGCGCTCGGCGCCGCTGGCGTCGGAGCCGGCATTTTCGTGTCACGCCGCCGTAAGGCCTGACCACCGCCGTCCTCGCCGCCCGGTGAGGAGCTATGAACACTGACGAACAGCCACCGTCCCGCAAAGCGCCCGGGCGGTGGCTGTATGTCCTTCCGGCACTTCTGCTCGCGGCAGCCGGGTGGACCGCTCTCGCCCAACGGGCCGGCTCCACGATTCGACCGGGCACCGCCGAGGAAGCAGCGGGACTCGAACCGGCCACCGATCAGAGAGATCCGAAGCGGTTCCGGATCGTTGCTCCGAACGTCATCGAGGACACCGCGACCGGCATTCGCCGGACTGTGGACCTTCGACCTGGCCAGGACATCCCGGAACGCTTCACGGAGAACCTGCCCGTCAACGACAACCTCGCCGACGACCGACGCTACGGAATCGGTCCGCGGCCCGT
>JANPDB010000165.1:0-1521 GCA_031431255.1 Acidimicrobiia bacterium
CGCCCTGGTCGGACCGAACGGGGTCGGCAAGAGCACCATCCTCCGAATCCTCAGCGGGGAGCTCGAGCCTGACGACGGCGAGACGGCGATGAAGGGCAACGTTCTGACGATGACGCAGGACGTGGGCATGTCGCGCCCGACAGACTCGTTGCGGGACATGCTCATCGAAGTTGCTCCCAACGAACTCCGTCTTGCCGGTCGCCGGTTGGCGGTCGCCGAGCGGGCCATGCTCGACGGGACCGACGACGGGATGGCCTTCGCTGAAGCACTCACCGAATGGGGTGACCTCGGCGGCTACGAGCTGGAATCCAAGTGGTTCGCTGCGGCCGAGCGAAGCGTCAAGACGCCGGTCCTCGACTTCTCGACCCGGCTCGTCGGCGAGTTGTCCGGCGGCGAACGCAAGCGGCTCGTCCTCGATCTCCTCCTGACCTCGGGCGCCGACGTGTTGTTGCTCGACGAGCCGGACAACTACCTCGACATCCCGACGCGGGTGTGGCTGGAGGAGCAGATCCGGGCGTGCCGCTCGACGATCTTGATGGTGAGCCACGATCGAGCGCTGCTCGAGAAGGTGACCGACAAGATCGTTGCGATCGAAGGGTCGGGCGCGTGGGTGCACGGCGGGTCCTATGCCACGTTCGGCGAAGCGCGCGACAAGCGCCAGGAGCAGCTCGGCGACGAACTCAAGCGCTGGAACGACGAGGAACGACGTCTGTTCCAACACATGAAGATCATGAAGCAGCGGGCCGCGCAGAACTTCAAGAACGCGACCAAGGCCAACGCCGCGGAGACCCGCTGGGAGAAGTTCGTCGCCGCCGGTCCACCGCCACCCCCTGTTCCAAACCAACAGATCTACGTGAACTTACGAGGGGCAGACGCCGCCCGACGTGTCGCCGTTCTGAAAGGTGTCGGCATGGGCACGCTCTTCCGCCCGTTCACCGACGAGTTCCACCACGGCGAACGCATCGGCCTCATCGGCCCGAACGGCACCGGCAAGAGCCACCTGCTCGGCGCGCTCAGCGGCGAGAAGGCACCGGATCATGGCACCATCGTCTTCGGGCCGCGCACGTCGGTGGGTGTCTTCACCCAGATCAACGACCGTCCTGACTTCCTCGGCCGTGACTGCTTCGACATCGTGCGTGATCGCGTGCACGAGGACGAGAAGTCGATGAAGGCGCTCGCCCGCTACGGGCTGCGGGTGCAGGCCCGACAGGAGTTCCAGACCCTCTCCGGTGGCCAGAAGGCGCGCCTGGAGATCCTCTGCCTCGAGTTGGAGGGCCACAACGTGCTCCTCCTCGACGAGCCGACGGACAACCTCGACGTCGACTCCTCCGAAGCGCTCGAACAGGCCCTAGACGGCTTCGAGGGCACCGTCATTGCCGTGAGCCACGACCGCACCTTCCTCGCCAAGTTCGACCGGTTCCTCATGATCACCGAGGACGGTCACGTGTATGAGTTGCCCGACTACGAC
This sequence comes from Acidimicrobiia bacterium, assembly GCA_031431255.1. Lineage (GTDB taxonomy): Bacteria > Actinomycetota > Acidimicrobiia > Acidimicrobiales > JANYDT01 > JANLQX01. The sequence continues at coordinate 1,469 of JANPDB010000165.1, forward strand.
GTCGCCATCGCCGGCCTCTCCGCTCCGGAAACCCTCGCCACCCTCCGCCTGGC
>JANPDB010000166.1:0-2045 GCA_031431255.1 Acidimicrobiia bacterium
GCCTTGACGGCTTCGGGATAGCCGGCGTCGACGTGGCGGATAACGCCCATGCCCGGATCGCTCACCAACACACGGGAAAGCTTCTCTGCGGCCAGATCGGTGCCGTCGGCCAGGGCCACCATGCCGGCATGGATGGAACGACCGATGCCGACGCCACCACCGTGGTGGATGCTCACCCATGAAGCCCCGCTCGAGGTATTGACAAGTGCATTCAGCAACGGCCAGTCCGCGATCGCGTCGGAGCCATCGGCCATTGCTTCGGTCTCGCGATACGGCGAGGCGACCGAGCCGGAGTCGAGGTGGTCGCGTCCGATCACGATCGGCGCCTTGAGCTCACCTCGCCGGACCATCTCGTTGAAGCGAAGACCGAGCCGGTGGCGCTCGCCGTAACCGAGCCAGCAGATCCGCGCCGGGAGTCCCTGGAACGCCACGCGCTCCCCGGCCATACGTATCCACTTCGCCAGACCGTCGTCGTCCGGGAACTCCTCGAGCACGGCACGATCGGTAGCCGCAATGTCGGCGGGATCACCGGAAAGCGCAACCCACCGGAACGGGCCCTTGCCTTCGCAGAACAGCGGGCGGATGTAGGCCGGAAGGAAGCCCGGGTAGTCGAAGGCACGGGTGAATCCACCGAGCTTGGCTTCGGCGCGAAGACTGTTGCCGTAGTCGAACACCTCAGCACCACCGTCCATGAAGCCGACCATTGCGGCGCAGTGGGCTGCCATGGATTCGCGGGACCGTCGAATGAGCTCAGCAGGATTATCTGCGCGCAGACGATCGGCGGCCTCCTGGGTGAGGTCGTGGGGAACGTAGGAGAGCGGGTCGTGCGCACTGGTCTGGTCCGTCACGATGTCCGCAGGGAACCCGGCCTCCAGGAGTCGCGGAAGCATGTCTGCGGCATTGCCGACGACGCCGACCGAGAGCGGACGCCGCTCGCGTTTGGCCTTCTCGCAGCGAGCGACAGCATCGTCGAGAGAGTCGGCGATCTCATCGAGATACCGGGTCTCGACCCGGCGCTGGACCCGCGTCGGGTCCACGTCGATGCACAACGCCACTCCGTCGTTCATGGTCACGGCCAATGGCTGGGCACCGCCCATGCCACCGAGTCCGGCGGTGAGGGTGATCGTGCCGGCGAGCGAACCACCGAACTTGCGGCGCGCGATCTCGGCGAAGCACTCGTAGGTCCCCTGCAGGATGCCCTGCGTCCCGATGTAGATCCAGGACCCGGCCGTCATCTGGCCATACATCGTGAGGCCGAGCTGTTCGAGGCGCCGGAACTCGTCCCAGTTGCCCCACTCGGGCACCAAGTTCGAGTTGGCCAGCAGCACCCGCGGCGCCCACTCGTGCGTGCGGAACACCCCGACCGGCTTCCCCGACTGCACGAGCATCGTCTCGTCGTCGGCGAGGGTCGTGAGCGTGCGGACCATCGCGTCGAACGCATCCCATGACCTCGCCGCCCGGCCGGTACCCCCGTAGACGACCAGGTCGTCGGGACGCTCCGCCACCTCGGGGTCGAGGTTGTTCATAAGCATCCGCTGGGCCGCCTCTTGGCCCCACCCCCGACAGGTCAGCGTTGATCCACGATTGGCGCGTACGGGGCGGGGTCCGGAAGGCACCCGCTCAGCGTATGCCTTGGGTACGGGCCGCTCCCGCGCGGTTGCGTGCCGATGTCGAGCTTCGAAGAAGGCTGCTGAGCATCATGATGCGACAATAACTGATGCTATGCTGTCACGATGAGAACGACGGTCACCCTCGATCCCGACACCGAGGCACTTCTCCGCCAGCGCATGGCCGCCGAGGGGGTGCCGTTCAAACAGGCGCTGAACGACGCTGTCCGCCGCGGCCTGCGTCAGAACGACCAGGCCACCCGGGTGGAAACGCCAACCGCCCGCCTCGGCACGCCCACGGTCAACCTCGACCGGGCCATCCAACTCGCTTCGGAGCTCGAGGACGAAGAACTCCTTCGCAAGATGCGCTCGTCATCGTGAACCTCGTCGATGCGAACGTCTTGCTCTACGCGGTGAACGAAGACGCCGGACATCACG
>JANPDB010000167.1:0-3266 GCA_031431255.1 Acidimicrobiia bacterium
ACCACCGGCGTGGTCTCAACGGCGCGGTTGCGTGGGGGAACAGTGGGTGGGAGAACCGACACGTTTTGTCCATCGGCGGTTCCACCGACGCACTTTGTAGGCCGATCGGCTCAACCGAACGAGTTGACCCGGACGACTGGGAGAGAGGTTGCCCCCATGCTGGTCCGGCACTGCGCCGCTCGCTTCGCTCGACTGCTCGCAACACGAGTGACCGCGCCCACTGGGAGAGAGGTTGCCCCCACATATGGGGGCAGAACACCTCCCAAGGCCGCTCGGAGGTGTTCAGCCGCAGCGCCGGGGGGCGGGGGACCGCTCCAGCGTGCTGGTGGGGAAGAATGGAGCATGGTCCGGCGCCCCCACCCCCGCTTTCTCGTCCCCCTCGTCGCCTCGGCCGTCCTGCTCGTTGGGCTTGCCGGGTGCTCCGGCGGCTCCGACGGCGTCGAGACGGTCGTCGACGCGCCGACCGCCGTGGATGCCGGCGCTGTCACGGGTGAGGGGCCCATCGCTGTCGCTGCGTCGAGTTCGGAGGCGGCGTTGGCGGCCCGCCGGGCGGAGGCGGGGAAGACGCTGAAGTCGCTCAGCGTCGAGTTCGGCGCCCCCGATCCGTTGGCCGGCAAGGTCAAGCCCGAGGACGACGGAGCGTTCTGCTCGGGCCCGGGCACGGTCGTCGACGGCGAGTCGTTGGAGGTGAGCTACTCGGCTGCGAATGATGCCAAGGTCACCGCGTTCTCTCTCGTCACCCAGGGTTCCTACGAGGGCCCCGGCAGCTACGCTGCTGATCTGAGCTGGACCGACGCCACCGGACCGCAGAAGGCGCTCGCGACCGTCTACGTGTACGACGACGAGATGTCGGGCGAGTTCGTTCACGAAGGCTCGCCGGCGCTGTCGGGCACGTGGGAGTGCCGCTTCGAGGGCTGAGCGTCCCGCGCTCGCGGCGAGGGCACGGTGCCCCGACCGGTCGTGGCCGACTGCTTGCATGGCGCGGCGTTGACGTACTGTCGCCGACATGTCTGACGAAACTGCTCCCGCTGTCCTGACCGAAGTCCGTGGTCGCGTCCTCGTGATCACCCTCAATCGTCCTGAGGCGATGAACGCCATCAACACTGCGCTCGCCCAGGGTTTGCTGCGTGCGGTTGAGCAGCTTGACGACGACCCGGGCCTGACCGTCGGTGTGCTCACGGGCGCCGGCCGGGGTTTCTGCGCTGGGATGGATCTGAAGGCCTTCGCCACCGAGGGTGGACCGGTCGGGATGGACGTCTTCATCCGCAACGGCTCGAAGAAGCCGCTGATCGCCGCGATCGAAGGGTTTGCGCTCGCCGGCGGCCTCGAACTTGCTCTCGCCTGCGATCTCCTCGTAGCGGCGAAGGGCGTGAAGATCGGCATCCCCGAAGTCGGTGTCGGTCTGTTCGCGGCCGGCGGTGGGCTCCTGCGTCTTCCGCGTGTTCTGCCCTACGGCGTGGCCATGGAGCTGGCGCTCACGGCCGACCCGATCACCGCCGAGCAGGCTCACAGCTACGGGCTTGTCGCCCGTCTCGCCGAGAAGGGCGAGTCGCTCGCTGTGGCCATCGAGCTGGCCGAGCGGATCGCCAAGAACGCGCCGTTGGGCGTTGCGGCCTCGAAGCAGCTGGTGCGCGCCAGTCTCGATGCCACCGAGGAGGAGTTCTGGGCGATTCAGGGTCCGTTCATGGGGAAGGTCTTCACGTCGAACGACGCCAAGGAAGGTCCCCGCGCATTCGCCGAGAAGCGCGCTCCCAACTGGTCGGGTTCCTGACGTTCGAGGATGTTGCGTTCAGTCGCTTCTGGAGCGACCGAACGCAACACGTCGTCTAGACCGACGAGGCCGACTCGGCCGTTGCTGCGAGTCGGTCGAGGGTGACCGTCATGGTGGCACGGTTGTGTTCGGCCCGGTCCTTCACGTTGGTCATCAGGTCACCGAGCTTGGCCACGACCTTGTTCTCGAGGTTGAGCGTGGACTCTGTCACGACGCATCCACCGTCGTCGGTCGGTTCGATGTCGTATGTCCACGTAGCAATCTCGATCGGTCCGACGTTCACCCGGTAGCCAAACGCTCGTCCCGGTGAGCAGTCGGTGACCACGCAGGGAGTCGCCCAGCGTCGCTTCCCGTTGCGGTTCTGTCCGAGGAACCGGGCACCGACCTGCGGCCTCTTCACCTTGCCGATCCATCGGCATTTCGTGGTCTCGGGGGACCACTCACCCATCCGGGTGACGTCGGTGATCAGCCCCCAGACGTGATCTGGTGACGCAGCAATGCGACGGGAGACGACGATGGGTTCGGCCATCAGTCGGCCATGACCTTGGCGATGGCCTCACAGATCGCGTCGAGGTTGTGATGATTGACGGCAGCGACGCAGATGCGGCCGGTGTCGACCCCGTAGATGCCGAACTCCGAACGCAGCCGCTGCATCTGTTCGGCGCTGAGGCCCGAATACGAGAACATCCCGCGCTGGGTGGTGATGTAGCTGAGGTCCGAGGTGACGCCGGCACGCCTGAGGCCTTCGACGAGGGCTCCGCGCATCTCCTTGATGCGGGCCCGCATGCCGGCGAGCTCCTCTTCCCACATCGCTCGGAGGTCGGGGGTGGTGAGCACGCTCGACACGATCTGGGCGCCGTGGGTGGGCGGGTTCGAGTAGTTGGTGCGCACGGCGATCTTGAGTTGACTGAGCACCCGGGCGGCCTCGTCGCGGTCGGCGCACACGATGCTCAGCGCGCCGACGCGCTCGCCGTAGAGCGAGAAGCTCTTGGAGAAGCTCGTCGAAACGAGGAAGTCGAGCCCGGATGCCAGGAACATCTGCACCACGGCACCGTCTTCGGCGATGCCGTCGCCGAAGCCTTGATAGGCCATGTCGAGGAACGGCACGAGTCCGCAAGCCGACACTGATGCGATGACGCGCTCCCAGTCGGCCGGGGTGAGATCGTAGCCGGTCGGGTTATGGCAGCAGGCGTGGAGCACGACGATCGTGCCGGCCGGGGTGGCGTCGAGCGCGGCGATCATGGCGTCGACGTCGATGCCCCGGGTGGCGGCGTCGTAGTACGGGTAGCTCTCCACGACGAAGCCCGCGTTGGTGAACAGCGCACGGTGGTTCTCCCAGCTCGGGTCGCTGATCAGGACCCTCGCCGCGGGGAGGAGGCGGCGGAGGAAATCGGCCCCGACCTTGAGGCCGCCGGTGCCGCCGAGCGCCTGCACGGTCGCGACACGGCCTTCGGTGACGGCGGCGGACTCGGCGCCGAACACGAGGTGCTGCACG
>JANPDB010000168.1:0-17403 GCA_031431255.1 Acidimicrobiia bacterium
CGGGCCCTGGTAGAGGTCGACGGCTCGGGCGAGCCAGCCGTCGAACACGTCGGGCCAGGACCCGCGGCGAAGGCGCGCGAGATTGAAGGCAACCACGTAGTTCTGGGTGAACACGCCGATAAGCGCAACGGCCCGGGCAACGTCGAGTGACGAAACCCGGGCACGTGTCGGAGTCATCGGACGCACATTCCGCGGGGTGACAGAACGGTGAGTGCGAGCAGTGCGGCGAAGCGGCGCAGCGCAGCGCCGTGACTCACTGGCTTCAGCTGACCAGGCCGAGGTTCTTCACTTCAGCGAGCTCCTCTTGGAGCTCCGTCGTGGTGATGGCGATCTTGCCTTTCGCGAAGTCGTCGATCGGCAGGCCCTCTTTGACGGTCCAGTTCGTGCCATCGCTGACAACCGGGAAGCCGAACTGCAAACCCTCGGGCACTCCGTACTCACCGCGGCTGATCACGGCGAGCGACGCCACTTCGCCGGCCGGCGTCGGGTTCCAGATGCTGGTCACGGAATCGATGGCGGCGTTGGCGGCCGAGGCAGCCGACGAAAGACCGCGGGCTTCGATGATCGCAGCACCGCGCTTCTGCACGGTCGAGATGAAGTCGCCATCGAGCCAAGCGTGGTCGCTGATCACGTCGAAGGCCGCCTTGCCCCCGATCGTGGCGTTGCGGGCGTCGGGGTACTGGGTGGCCGAGTGGTTGCCCCAGATCGTGACGTGCTTGACGTCCGCCACCGGGACGCCGGCCTTTGACGCCAGCTGGGCCTTCGCCCGGTTCTGGTCGAGGCGGGTCATGGCGAACCAGCGGTCGGCCGGCACCTCCGGCGCGTTCGAACGGGCGATGAGGCAGTTGGTGTTGCACGGGTTACCGACCACGACGACTCGGATGTCCGAGGCCGCGTTGGCGGCAATGGCCCGGCCCTGCGGTTGGAAAATCCCACCGTTCGCGCTCAGAAGATCACCACGCTCCATTCCGGCCTTCCGGGGCATGGCGCCGACGAGCAGCGCCCAGCTGGTACCGGAGAACGCATGGTTCAGGTCGCTCGTCGGCTCCATCCCGGCAAGCAGCGGGAACGCACAGTCGTCGAGCTCCATACAGACGCCGTTCAGGGCCTTCATGGCCGGCTCGACCTCGAGCAGGCGAAGAACGACAGGCTGGTCCGGCCCGAGGAGGGCGCCGGAGGCGATGCGGAACAACAGCGAGTAGCCGATCTGCCCGGCGGCGCCGGTCACGGTCACATGGACGGGGGCTTTGGTCATAGTTCGCCCAGCGTATTCGTCCGCCCCGGGGTCCGTAGCGTGCGGCTCCGGTGGCACGGACGCCAACGCCTCATTCACGTCCTCGAACGACCCGGACCCGATCCGACGTCACGCGCCCGCGGGATCTAGGTCGAACGGTCCTTTCGCCCCTGAGGCATCCCTGCAAGGATCAAGCAGTCGACCGAGGCGGGCCCGATGGAACCCGTTCCCCCCTCACCATCACACCAAACGATTGGGGAAGGTCATGACACGAACCTCGAGACGACTCCTCGCCGGATCAGCCATCGGTGCTCTCTGTTCGACCATGCTCGCCGTCGCGCCCGTGTCAGCGGCGCGTCCGTCGTGTAGTTCCGCTCGGGTCGGTCGCACCTACGGGACCGGATCCGCCCTGCAGACCTGCACCCGGGTCCGAACCGGCGGGCGCACGGAATACCGATGGGTCGTCCGGACGACACCATCAACTCCCGTTCGCAGCTCCAGTAGCGGCGCCTGTTTGGTGGGAGGCATTTGGGAGGCCCCAAGCGGGGTGGCGTACTGGCAGGCCTATTTCGAACGCAAAACAAGCACCCAGGCCGGACAGATCCTCAACGTGGTGAGTGGACGGAAGGTCGTGTACTTCGGTGAGGGCCGAGCGACGATCATCGGAGAGTTCGTACTCAAGAGCGTGCCCTTCGCCGACGACCCCGGCGCTCCGATCATCACCGGGATCGGGCGCTGGGACTTTGAGGGTGCGTACCACGTATCGCCCGGCGGGATCGTCGCCGACACCCGAGACATCGATGCCTTCGAGATCAAGATGAGTATGAACGGGACGCCGATCGGTCCGATTCCGAGGCCCGCCGGAGTCGCTGGGTTCACCCCCGGCGAGACCGTTCCGTTCACCTGTTCTGGCGATCGGTTGACGATCGTCGAGCGAGGGGCGTCCGGTAGCGTCTCGGTCGAGTATCGACGAGTCAGAACATGACGTCTCTCGCTATCGGATTGATCAGCTCGTAGTGATCCCGGGTCGGCAAGCTGATCGAACGACCGATCAGTTGTTGGTCCTCGGCCCGGCGTAGGCCGCCGCCTGCATGGTGAACAACTCGGCGTAGCGGCCGCCCTGCGCGAGGAGTTCGTCGTGGCTGCCGATCTCGACGACGCGAGCGCCGTCCATCACCACGATGAGGTCGGCCATCCGCACGGTCGAGAACCGGTGGGAGATGAGCGCGACGACGCGCCCATCGATGGCCTGCGCCCTCGACGCTTCGGCGAACTGCTCGAACAGCGCATGCTCAGTTTCGGGGTCGAGCGCCGCCGTCGGCTCGTCGAGGATCACGACGAGGGGCGCGTCGCGCATGAACCCCCGGGCCAGCGCCAGCTTCTGCCATTGGCCGAAGCTGATGTCCGCACCTCCGTCCCAGGTGGGTCCGAGTTGGGTGTCGAGACCGTAGGCAAGTCGGTCGACGACGTCCTGTGCGCCTGCACGGTCGATCGCCGCTTCGCCCGCCGGCCGGTCGTCGAGGCGGGGCAGGTCGCCGAGACCGACGGTCCGCTGCGCCTGGAACTCGAACCGGTAGAAGTCCTGGAACGCGCCGGCCAGCCGCTCACGCCATTCGGCCGAGTTGATCGTCGCGAGATCGACGCCGTCGACGGTGATGCGGCCGCCCGTCGGGCGGTACATCCGGGCGAGCAACTTCACAAGGGTGGACTTTCCGGCTCCGTTCTCCCCGACGATGGCTACCACCGACCCGGCCGGGAACACCACCGACACATCATCGAGCACGGCACGACTCGTTCCCGGATACGAGAAGCTGACGTGCTCGAAGGCGATACCGCTGCTGAGCACCTTCGGGGCCGGCACACCGATTCCGGTGTCCTGGGCCGCGGCATAGTCCTCCAACCAGGTGAGGCGCCGCGAGGAGTCGAGCCAGAAACCCCGGAGGAATCCAAGTTCCCCGGCGGTGGCGCCAACGTACATCGCCAGTCGCATCCCCGCGGTGACAACGAGCACGACAGAGCCGACGGAACGGCCGAGCCGCTCGGACACGAAGACGATCGCCGCCACGTAGCCCGCCCCGAACACCGCCCACGCGCCCGCCTGCCACGCCGCAGTGGCGATGCGCACCTTCGCTCTGGGTCGGTAGGAACGCTCGAATGCCGCCGTGCGCTCGGCCGTCAACCATTCGCCGGTCCGGGTGACACGGACCTCCTTGCCCGCAGCCGCCGTGGTCGCCAGCACGAAGAGGTGGCGGGCCAGGCGGGTGTTGGCGATCACGGACTCCTCGACCTTGCGCTCCACTCCGGGTCGCCACGTAGACACCCACACCGCCGGCAGCGCGCACAGCACCAGTGCGATCAGCGCCGGGTGGATCGACGCCAGCAGCGCAACGGTGACGGCGAGACGCACTATCCAGCCGAGCGTCGAGAACAGCGACATGAAGAGGTGATCGAGAGCGAACACTTGATCGCGGAGCATGGCAAGGCGGTCGAGGTAGGCCGGTCGCTCGTGGTGCTCCACCGTCGGCACGCTCGCCTGCAGCCTCGCCACATGGGACTCGAGCACGATGGCAACGCGATCACGGAACCGACGTCCGACGCGATTCGAAAGCACGCGTAGCACCCACGTGCCGGCAACGCAGATCGCCAGGCCGATGACGGCCACCCGAACGAGTCCACCGTCGCTTCTGGTGATGCCGTCGACCAGGAGTTTGAGCCACAACGCAAGCAGCGCATCAGGCAGCATCATCAGGAGCGCGAGCGACAGAGAGAGGGCGAGAAGGCGTGGCTCGGCGCGATATCCCAGCTGGAACGTCCGCCAGAGCGACGAGAAGCCGCCGGGCAACGGCTCGGGTTCGTCACCGACCCCGCCAGCGCCGAAAACGGGATCAGCGAGCGGCTCAGAGGGTGTCATGGACGACCTCCCGGCCGTGCTCGTCGACTTCAGGTTCCGCCGCACCGTCGGCGAAGCGCGACGCCTGGAGCTCGAACATCGTGCGGTACCGGCCCCCGAGGGCGATCAGCTCATCGTGGGTTCCCTCCTCGATGACCCGACCGCCTTCCACGACGCAGATCCGGTCAGCAAGGCGAACGGTCGAGAAGCGATGCGAGATCAGGATGGTCGTGCATCCCTTCGTGGCCCGGAGCACCCGCTCGAAGATCTCGGTTTCGCCGCGCACGTCGAGCTGTGCCGTCGGCTCGTCGAGCAGCACCACATCGGCGCCCATACGAACGGCGCACAGGGCCCTCGCAATCGCAACGCGCTGCCACTGCCCTCCAGAGAGGTCTGTGCCCCCCGCGTACCCCTTGGACAACACGGTGTCGAGGTTGCCGTCGGCGATGCCCTCGGCGCCGGCATCGGCGAGCGACGCGCGGATCACATCTTCGGGGGCACCGAGCGGCGCGACGTTCGTGCGGAGGGAAAGCTCGAAGCGCACATAGTCCTGGAACACCGCGGTCACGCGGCGCCGCCAGTCGTCGGCGGCGAGCGTTGTCAGCGGCGAGCCGCCGATGTCGATACGCCCCTCGTTCGGGTCGTAGAGGCGGCAGATGAGCTTGGCGATCGTGGTCTTCCCGGCCCCGTTCTGGCCGACGATGGCGAGCGACTTGCCTGCCGGGATCGTCAGATCAAGGTGATCCAAGACGTTGCGCTCTCCCTCGCTGCCGTAGGCGAACCGAACGTCGCGAAACGCGATCTCGGGGGCAACGTCGCGCGACACGGAGCCGGTCGACGACTCGGTGGCCGTGCTGAGCGCACCCGCCTTGGCCATCGCCGGTTCGAGCCGCGCCAGAGCCTCGACCGGAGCACTCGCACCATCGAGCGCCCAGTTGAGCCCGCCGAACGCAATCGAGGACACGCCGATCGCGGCCTGTACGAACACCACCGCTCGTGCCGTCGAGACGTTGCCGTTGTTGGCGGCCACGCCGATGGCCCAGAACACGAGGCCGTTCGCAACCGCCACGATCGCGATTGCACCCGCGAGCGACTTCTCGCGCAGCTTCGTCGCCTCGTACTGGAGCTCATAGAGCTTCGTACGTGTACTGATGAATCGCTCCGTCACCCAACCGGCGAGTCCAAAGAACCGCAACTCCTTCGACGGCAGCGCGTCGACCGCGAGGCGATACGAGTAATCGGCATGGCGCTGCGCGGTGCGAACCTCATCCGTATTGCGGTCACGCCACACGCCGCTCTCCCGAAGGAGCCAATGGGTCGCCACCCATCCGGCGACTACGACGGGCGGCGCCCACCAGGTGAAGCCGAACAGCACGACTGCGGCAACGGCTCCGATGACGAGATCGAGCAGGCCCCCAGTGAGGAAGTCCATGCTGATCGAGAGCGGAGGACCCATGATCCCCTGATCGAAGTCGCGCGCCATGGTGAGGTCGTTGGCGAGTTCTGGCCGCTCGAGATGACCGATGCCCTCAGGGCTCACTCCGGCGAGGGTGAGCCGGTCGTAGAGATGTGACGCCACACGATCGCCCAGGTTCGAACTGACCATGGTGTGCACAGGAAGGAGCACGACCAGCAACATGAAGCTGATGCCCACGCCGATCAGTGGCGCGGTCGCCGACACATCGCGGGAAATGGCCGAGACGAGCCAGCCGAAGCACACCGAGAGCGCAGTCGGCAGGATCCCGCGGACGAGCAGCAGCAGCCACCAGGTGATCGACCAGCCGGGCGAGGCGCCGTGGATTGCCGCGAAGAACCGCATCACCTTGCGCGTCTGAGACGCTCGGAACCGTTCGATCACACCCTCATCATCGCCGATCGCCGCCGGACTCCGACGGGCTGATCGATCGCCCCTGGCAACTCGCCGCCAGAGGTCGCACCGTTCAGATCGCCCGCATGCGGTTGTTGCGGGGGTTGTGCTCCAACTCCGCTTTTCCGAGGCGCTCTATGAGCGGCGGGACGTACATCCCGAACCGGCCCCGCAATCCCTTCTTCAGGCCGTACCAGCCACCGACAGGATTCGCCGCCGAACGTCCCCACGCCTCGACGGTGCCGTCCTTCGCCGACTTCTGTTCGTCGGCCGAACCGAGGTCCAGCCAGTCGCCATGGGCCACGAGCATGGCATGGAGATCGTCGAGACAACGGGCGTCGTAGAGCAGAACGGTTTTGCCAACGGTGCACACGATCACCTTCACGCCGTCACGCATATCGAGATGCATCGTGTATTCCGACGTGAGCGGCGGCGTCTGCAGGACCCACGGGTCGTCGGGGGTTCCCGATCCCTCGCCGGCGGCAGAGGTGGTCGTCATCATCGGAGGCTCCTGTTGACTCTCGTATTTCGGTAAGGACCGAATCGTATCCACCGGCAGGCAGGGCGGCAGTGCGTGCGTCAGCCCGGCGCGACGAAGTCGGCAAAGCGAGGCGCACCGGGCTCGAGCGGAATTCGGGCCGCCAGCGGTGGGCCAACACCTTGCGCCACTAAGCGTCACAGCGGCTGGCGGCCGCCCACTCAGCCTCTCGCCACGATTGAGCGATTGCGGCCCTGGGGCTTGAACGTTGCGTAGCGCAGGAGATACGGCGCCTCGGCGCCCGCCCCGCCGGCGACCGGCGTCCCCGTAACCGTTGTCGGACCGATCCGCAGCCCGCCCATTGGGAGGACAACCTTCTGGAAGGCCCCGGCATCGTTGGTCCGAGCCACGCCGGCCGTGACCCCATCGGGCCACGTGAGCGTGACATCGGCATTGGCCGGGAATCCTGTGCCCACCGCCGTCGTCGGCCGACCGATCTCGCCGGTCGCTGGGCGCATCACCAACGCGGGCAGCAATGCTGGCGTGGTGACCGGGACGGCGGTCGTTGCAATGGTCGGAGCAATGGTGGTGGATCCCCCCACGCCGACGTAACGCAGACGCTGTCCGGCCTTCTCGCCGGCAGACCCGGTCGCCGCGACCCCGCCGGTCCGCGGTCCGGCTTGTCCAGCGCGGACGGCGACCGTGAACCCGCATGCCTGCCCGGGCTCCAGACGAGTCCCGACGCAGCCCTGCACCAGGAGTACGGCCCCATCGGAGCGGTCGAGTCGGGTGACGATCACCGGCACCTTCCCGACATTGCGCACCTCGGCCTGCTTCGGCGCTGAAGCTGCGCCGACGTCGAGATTTCCGAAATCGAACTGCGGCGGATTGAGGACGAGCGCGCCGGCCTGGGCGGACCACCGCACGCCGACGATGGCCTGCTCCTTCGTTGCGGTCACGATGGTTACGGTGCCGCTCCTCGCTCCTCCACCCGCCGGAGTCGACCGCACGACGAACGTGCAGCTGGCTTTCGGAGCGAGCGCCGCTTTCGGACAGTCGCTCGAAACGATCGCCATCTCGGCTCGTTGTGCACCGCCAAGGGTGAGGAGGGACACGACCACCGGCTCGTCACCGGTGTTGGTCACGAGGACGGGTGCCGACGGTGTGGATGGCGTTCCGATCGGCGTTGGCGCCAGCACGACCGCGGAAGGCGTTGCCGTTATGGAGCGGGCGACGCCGACGACCTTGAGCTGGGAAGCGCCCTGCGTGCCAGCTGCGACGGCCTGCAGTTGCGCCGTCAGCTCCCCGCGCTTTCCCGGTTTTGCGGTCACGGTCACGATGCAGCTGGCACCGGGCGGCAACGGACGCTTGCAGCCGCTCACGGCGGTGAACCCGGCGTTTGTCGACACGAACCGCGTCGTCGCCGGAGTCTTCTTCCGTCGGTTCGCCGGGACGGACACCGGGAAGCCGACGCCGGTGATCGTGACCGGCGCGGTGCCGACGTTCGAAACGGTGACCTGTTGCTTGGGCGACGCTGCGCCGACGCGGATCCGTCCGAAGTCGACGACGGGAGGAGTCAGCTGAAGCTTCCCGGCGAAGACGATTCCGGTGCCGTTCAGCACCCCGGAGGAGACGATGTCCTTCGACGGGGAAACAGCCGTGATCTCGAGCATGCCGGTCTGGGCTCCATCGGCCGCCGGAGCGAAGATCACATTGACTGTGCACTGCGCCCGCGGCCCGAGGGTGGTGGTGTTCACTTCGCACGTGCCGCCCGGGGCGACCTGGAACGGGCCGCTCACAGCGATCTTGGAAAGGCGCGCCGACAGGCTGCCGACGTTCACCACGGGGATCGTCTGCGGTCCGGACGCGGCCCCGACGTTGACGGTGCCGAACGACGCACCGCCGACCGAGAAGTTCTCGACGTCGGAGCCCTGCACGCGCAGCGTCGCCTGACCTCTGGCGGTGCCCGCCGCCTGAACCTCGACCGTGAGAGTGCGCTCGAAGCCGGTGGCGTTCAGCGGCCGAGCCGTGACCTGCAGCGTGCATTCGGCGCCCGGCTGGACGGGACCCTGCTGGCATGTTCCGCCGACGATCGCAAAGGGGTCCGCGGTTTCGAACCGGGACACGGTGAAGGCGGCGGGGCCGGTGTTGCGCACGATCGCGTCGCGCGGCGCGGTTGTCGTCCCGGCGAGCTGGCTCCCGAAGTCGACGCCGACGACCTCTACGGCGGGACGCGTCGGTGCCGCGGGCCGTGACGTCGCGGGCTGGGTCGTTGGCTGGGTCGTGGGCTGGGTCGATGGAAACGTGCGGAGCCAGGTGAAATACCCCGAGAGGCCGGCCCAATCGACCGCGACGTCCTGGCCGCTGACGTATCCGGGAACATTGGCAAGTATGGCCCTGCAGGTCCAGAGGCCCGAGAGCGTTTGGGTCTGGGTTCCGGTGGTCGCGAAGAAGAACTCGAGGTCTTGGGTCACGATGGCGGTGAGGTTTGAGGAAGTGCATCGCACGAGCACGCGGTGCTGAGCCCCGGCCGGCGAGGCGTTGGTCACCTGAGCGGTCACCTGGACGGGGGTCGTGATGATGTTGACGGACAGCGCTTGGGGGCCGACCCCGACGAGCGTGGTGAGGGCCGAGAGGACGATGCCGGCCACGACGACCAACGTGGCGGAGCGAACCCGCCTGCGCCGTTGTTGCACCGACTCAGCGAACCCGGTCACCTCTGCCCCCTCTGATCATCACGGTGTCTGCGCATCGGGTGCCAGTTTGCGTGCAGGAGGCCAAGGAGGCAACACGTGAGGTCAGGAACTGCCCGACCGGGCATCTGACACCGCATCAATGGCGGAAGTGACGGCGTCCGGTGAACACCATGGCGATGTCGTGCTCGTCAGCTGCCGCGATGACCTCGTCGTCGCGCATCGAACCGCCGGGGGCGATCACCGCTCGCACGCCCGCCGCGGCGACCACATCGAGGCCATCTCGGAACGGGAAGAACGCATCGCTCGCACACGCGCCGCCCATCGCCCGCTCCCCCGCCTTTCGCACCGCAATCTGTGCCGCATCGACGCGGCTCTGCTGGCCGGCACCGATCCCTGCGGCCATGGCGTCGTTGGCGATGACGATCGCGTTCGACGACACGTGCGCACACACCACCCACGCGACAGCGAGATCACGCCACTCATGCTCCAACGGCGACCGCTTCGTGACAACGGTCCACTCGTTGCGTCGGGCAAGGTCCTCGCCGATCACATCGGGCGTCTGCACGAGCAGGCCTCCGTCGATGGAGCGCACGGAAAGCGGAGGCGCTCCCGGAGGAGGCGCCGACAGAACGCGGAGGTTCTTCTTCGACAGGAGCAGCTCGAGCGCGTCGTCGTCGTAACCGGGGGCGATCACCACCTCGCTGAAGACCAGGGCAAGCGATTCGGCGAGGGCCAGAGGGACACGCTGATTGATTGCGACAATCCCGCCGAACGCCGAAACGGGGTCACCGAGATGGGCGAGCCGGTAGGCCGTCGTGATGTCCGACGCAACAGCTGCACCGCAAGGGTTCGCATGCTTGATGATCGCGACGGCCAGCGCGATCCCCTCTGCGCCGCCTGCCGCTGCGAGATCGTGCACCAGACGCCATGCTGCATCGGCGTCGTAGACGTTGAGATAGCTGAGCTCCTTACCACCGTGCTGCGTTGCGCGGTCCCACCAGCTCGTGGCGCCGAGCAAGCGGTATCGCGCACCGCGTTGGTGCGGATTCTCGCCGTAGCGAAGCGTTTCGGCGTGTTCCAGCGCGAGCCCGATGGTGGGCGGGAAGCCGCCAGTGTCCGAATCATCTGTACACGAATCAAGCCATTGAACGATCGCGGCGTCGTAGGCCGACGTGTGGGCGAACGCCTTTCTGGCAAGACGGACGCGGGTCGAAGTGGAGAGCGCGCCGGACGCCGTGAGCTCGGCGATGACCGGCCCATAGTCCGCCGGATCAACGACGACGCCGACGGCATCATGGTTCTTGGCCGCCGAGCGGAGCATCGAAGGTCCGCCGATGTCGATCAACTCGACGGAAGGATCAGACGAGAACGGATAGAGGTTGCAGACCACGAGATCGATCGGTGTGATGCCGTGGGCGGCAATCGTCTCGAGGTGGTCGGGAAGATCGCGGCGGGCGAGGATGCCGCCGTGAATCGCTGGATGAAGTGTCTTGACACGACCGTCGAGCATCTCGGGAAACCCGGTCACGTCCTCGACCGAGAGGTGGTCGATCCCGGCGGCACGGAGTGCGGCCGAGGTACCGCCACTCGAGACGATCCCGACGCCCGCTGAGTGAAGCGACCGGGCGAAGTCGACGATGCCCGTCTTGTCATAGACCGAGAGCAGCGCCCTCATGTGCGCCACACAGGATCTCTCGGCGGGTCGAACTGGGTGGGTTGCCGCGCGCCCTGCACCGCCGCGAATGCCTGCGGCACCCAGCGCTCCAGGCCGATGAGCGGCGTCGGGAGGTTGTCCTCCCGGAACCATCCCACATCGGTGGCTTCGAGCGGATGGGGCTGCAGCGTGCCACCGGTGGCCCGGCAGAAGAACACGATGGAGTACAGCGGAACCGTGGTGAAGCCGTGGCGCATCCCATCGACGATCGAGAGCACCGAGACCGGTTCGCACTCGATGCCGGTCTCCTCCCGAACCTCCTTGACCGCTACTTCTGCCGGTGAGTAGCCGATGTCGGCCCAGCCCGTGGGGTACAGCCAGTGCCCGGAATCGGCCCGCTGAAGCAACAGCAGCTCACCGTCGTCGTTGCCGACCACTGCGCCGACAGCGATTTTCGGTGTCACGTAGCCGGGGACGCCGCTCCCGACGCTGCGCATCCATTCACCGTGAAGCTCCTCACGAACGAGATCATGACCGGCGGCCACCCGCATGTCCGACGCGACGTGCAGGATCTCCTCGTAGCGCTCCCGCTCGTACTGCACCTGGGAAAAGCCGAGTCCGGTGCGGGCGATCCCGGCGAGTGTCTCGCTCCAGCGCAGGAGCTCCGCCCGCGTGACCCGATCGGATGTCACGACGCTTCCGGGTGCGGGGTCATCGACGTCACGGTGTCGCCATCGCGACGGAGCGCGGCGCCGCCGCAAATCGCGAGCGGACTCACGTCGGCTCGCTGCCGTCAGGGTCCTCGACGGCCCAACCGACGCCGCTGATAGCCCGGGGTTCGAAGAAGATACAGTTCTCCGGGCAGTCGAACGGGATGACCTGTGCCATGTCGAGGCGGCACTTCTCGATAATTCCCGCTGGCGTCGACCGGGACGAGTAGTGCCGGCAATCGTTTCGCGCAGCCATGGATTCCTAGGGTAGCGGGCACCCCGACCCCGACCTCCCGGTCCGGGGCAACAA
This sequence comes from Acidimicrobiia bacterium, assembly GCA_031431255.1. Classification (GTDB taxonomy): domain Bacteria; phylum Actinomycetota; class Acidimicrobiia; order Acidimicrobiales; family JANYDT01; genus JANLQX01. The sequence goes on from JANPDB010000168.1 coordinate 11,840, forward strand.
AGACGAACACACCGTCTAACAACGCTCGGACAAGGGAACCGGACACAGAACCGTGATCCAGGCGATCGAGTCTTTCGCCCAGGCCACGACGTCCGACCAACGCTGCTCGGACCGGACCGGCAGTCCTATCGAAAAGAGCGCAACAGCCGCTCAACGCCGATGCCGGGCGCGGTGGGCGAATGCCTTGGTGACGCCCCACCGCAGTCCGGCGTCGTGCACCTCAGGGCCGAGATCGGAAAAGGCGCGCGGCGTGAGGGCGAACACGTCGTCGGGTTGCGCGGCGATGTCGGCAGGATCGCGTTGGACGGGAGCGATCCCGCGAGACAGAAGCATCTCCGTCAACGGAAGGTGCGCCTCTCGGACAATGGTGAGCGGAGTCCCACGCTGTTCGTCGACATCAGCCGCGAGCAGAGTCGCTAGTCGCGGAGCGGCGACCGCCGCGATCGCCTCGCCGGCCCTCCGGCCGTCCGCCGCAAGTCCCACCCCGCCGAGACGAACCGCCTGCCATTCGGCCCACGGGCCGAGCGCGTCAAGAATCGCCTCCCCGAGGGCCAGGCCGGCCTCGGCGAACATCGCGTCCGGGGTCTCGTCCGTTCGCTGATTGTCGCTCACGACTCCACAGTCGCACACCTTCGCTGGCATGCTCGGTGGATGCACCGACCTTCGCGGATCGAACCCGGCCCGGGACAGGAGTCCGTCTGGGACTATCCCCGCCCGCCACGCGTCGAAACCTCCGACGAACTCGTCGAGGTCGTGTTCGGCGGTGTGCTCATCGCCTCGACGCGACGATCGCTCCGGGTTCTCGAGACCAGTCATCCGCCCGCGTATTACCTCCCGATGTCCGACGTCTCGGCCGAGCACATCCGACCCAGCGGAACCCGCCCGACCTTCTGCGAGTGGAAAGGACTCGCCAGCTACTTCACCTTCGTCGCCGGAGGCTACGTCGACCGGGACTGCGCCTGGACGTACACCAACCCAACCAGGGGATACGAAGCAATCACCGATCACCTCGCGCTCTATCCGGGTCGCATGGACGAATGTCGGGTCAACGGCGAGATCGTCGTCGCCCAGGAGGGGGGCTTCTACGGCGGATGGGTCACCAGCCGCGTTGTCGGGCCTTTCAAAGGTGGGTCCGGGACCTGGGGCTGGTGAAGCGTGCACTCTGCCGTCCGCCCATGACCAGCGACGTGCGGACGACGCCGGACTCGAGCAATCCGAACCGATACGTCGGTAGGCTCCCACGGATCCGACGGTCCCTCCCCTTTCGTTCCTCGGGCCTCGCCGTTTTGGTGGGCCTCGCCGGGCTTCTGGCGACGCCAACCGGGTGCACGTCGTCAAAAGAACCGGCAACCACCACTTTCGCAACGGCATCGACGACTTCGGCACCGACGACGACCCGACCGACGATCACGCGGAGCGCGACCATCGTGCTCGTCGTACCCGCGAGCGGACCGCTCGAGGGACTCGGCACAGAAGCGCGGGAGGGTCTCGAGCTCGCCATCCGACACGCCACGGAAGACGGCAAACTCCCGGCCGACATGAACGTGCGCATCCGGGTCCTCGACGAAAGCGCACGTAACTTCTCGCGTGCCGTCGATCGCGCCGTTCGAGGTGAGGACGTGATCGCCATCACCGGAGGACTTCTCGAGTCGACCGAAGACGTGCTCGCGCCGCTCGCGCGACGTCGCAAGATCGCTCTCTTCGCGTTCACGTGGGGATCGGGAAAGGAGCCGGCTTCATCGGTTCGCGTCGGCCCGTCCAAGGCCAGCCTTGCGAACGAGGCGGCGCGCTACATCGTGGCGGCGAACCCGAACGTCGCGTCGATCGCCCTCATCGCCACCCCCGGGGCGGCCGGCTCCGTGACCATGCGTGATGCCATCGGGGCAAAGCTTGCACCGGTCGACGCGGCATCTGCCAGCGGACCCGTCGTCACGACCAGCACGCCCGCAGACATCACTCTGCTGGAGCAAGTCCCGCTCATCGTCACCGGCGACGGCGACGCGTCGTTCGAACGCTACGCGCGCCTACGAATTGCCCCATCTGCCGAACCACCGTCGCTCGTCGTTCCCGGCGATGCCCTCGGTTGCCGCACTGCTCCCGCTGGGCTCGCCGAGGGAACCCGGTGCGTCTCGCGTGGAGCCTGGCAAGGATCCGGCCGGGCGGCAATTGCGTTCCGTGAGGACACTGCGGCCTCGGCGATCACACCGTCGTGGGCGACCGTGGTCGCGTATGACGCCGGCACGCTCGTCGCCCGGATCGCCGGGCCCGCGGCCCTTCCTCGTTCGGGTGCTCCGAAGGACTTTCGGGCGGCATTGCTCAAAGCGAAGACCGCCCCGATGTTCACCACGTTCAACGGGGTGAGCGGACGGCTGAATCCCGGGGAGGGCTTCATCGACAACGCCCAGGTCTTACGAGCAGAAGGTGGCGTCTGGGTCGCCGATCTCCTCGGTACTACCGGGTGAGTTCCCCGAACACCACTTCGGGCGCGTCGACCATTCCGGAGATGAACGGTCCGAACTCGGCGTAGAGCGCCGATGCCTCGTCGAAGCGCATCGTGTACACCACCTCTTTGAGGTCGGCCGGATCGTGGGCGAAGAGCGTCACGCCCCATTCGTAGTCGTCCACGCCAGTCGAGCCGGTCACGAACTGGGAGATACGCCCTGCGAATGTTCGGCCCGACGTGCCGTGATCATGCATCAGACGGTTGCGGTCGTCGAAGGGAAGGGTGAACCAGTTGGCATCGGCAGCGCCAACGCCACGACGCTTCGACATCGGGTAGAAGCACACGGCGCGCATGCCCTGCGGGGGCATCGTCCCGGGGTAGAGCCGCGGCCGCGTCATCGCCTCAGGCGCTCCCTTGGCGTACTCGGACACTTCGGTGAACGACACGTAGGAATCGACAAGCAGCAAACCGGCACGGCTGAGCTCGGTCTGGAGCCGACGCAGGCGCCACAGGTCGGGCCCCACGGCCATCGTGCCGACATCGGCCTTGTGCCCGAGGGTGGCGAACGTGATCACCTGATGATCGTCGGCGATGCACGACTTGACGGCAGACGTAGCCGCCTCGGCATCCGTGCTCGGCGTGATCTTCCAGAACAGGTGGAGAACTCCCCAACCAACCTTCGGCGACAGCGGCTCAGTCATGGCATCCAGCGTAGGGGCCATCGATCGTTGCATTGTCGGAAGCGCCGGACGCGAGTCGTGCGCAAGGGCACCGATCCAGGCGCGAAACTTGCCCGGTGGTCGGGAGAGCGTGGGCGTGGGCGGGAAGCCTCGCCATCACCGTCGCCATCATCACACCGCTGACGGTGACGGCGGCCACGGCCAACCCCGACCCCCGGACGACCAGGACCTCCGCGTTCACCTCCCAGGCACCGTTGGGCAGATGGGTCACTATCCTCGGAAGAGGATTCGGACATGGTGTCGGCATGGCCCAGGACGGCGCCTACTGGATGGGACGCCAAGGTCGCTCGTCCGGAGAGATCCTCCGCCACTTCTACCCCGGCACCGCCCTCGGCTCTCGGACCGGCAACATCCGGGTTCCCCTCGGCGGGGCGGGAACCGTCACCCTGACGCTCGAAGAGGGCGGAACCGTCGGTGGGAGACGGGTCGCACCCGGCGGCTCCGTCACCGTGCGGCCGGGTGACGGGGAACTGATCGCCACGGTGATCGCTCCGCCCGAACTGACCGGCGCGCAGTCCGGTTCGCCGGCGCCGGCGTTCGCGATGAAGCCCATCTCCCTCCGTCTGCAGACGCCAACGGCTCCAGGTGACACCCCGGCCTCAACTCCGGCATTCGCGCCAGCGCTTCCGCCCCCGGCGACTCCCTCATCGGTAGAACCGTCGGCCGGTGCCCTGTTCCTGCCGGGCATGTTCCCGGACCCGCCTCCCCCTTCGTCAACGGAACCGGCTCCAGTCGCTTCGTCGTCTGACATGGCGGCCCCAAGGGTCACGAACGAAGCCAAGGAAACGGCCCCGATCCCGCCCGCCGACTCCCCCTCAGGGGCTACGCCCGACACCGTCCGCGGCAACCCGCTTGTCGTCGCCTCGAGCGACGGGGGCACCGTGGCCTACGCCGGCAAGCGATACCGGGGTTCGTTCGAACTGCGTGCCCAGGGCAGCATCCGCATCGTCAACGAACTCGACGTCGAGCAGTATCTGCGCGGCATGGGAGAGATCACCGACGCAAGGTGGCCTGCAGCAGCACTCGAGGCGCAGGCCATTGCCGCCCGGACCTACGCATTTCGTACGATGGCGTCCGCCGGAGAGGTCTGCCCGACGCAGCGGTGCCAGGTCTACGTCGGCGTTCGAGCCGAGTACTCAGCGATGGACGACGCCGTCGCGGCAACACGTGGCAAAGTCGTGACCTACGACAAGGGCAAGCTCGCCGTCACGTTCTACTCCGCCAGCGGCGGGGGGACGATCGCCACGCCCCTGGAAGCCTTCGGAGGATCCGGCGACTTCCCGTACCTGCAATCCGGTACCTACCCGACGGGCGATCTCAAGTCGTGGGTCGTCACGATGACGATCGACGAAGTCGGCCGACGCGTCGGCTACCCGGGACGGGCAGCACGGGCGGAGGTGACCAGGGTCGGTCCGTCCGGTCGGGCCACCGAGGTCACCGTGAGCGGCGACACTACCGAGCTGACGATCGAAGGGCCGCGGTTCGACGCAGCACTCGGCCTGCGCTCCACCCTGTTCACCCTGCGGCAATCGGACACTCCGACGATCGGGGGGGTCGGTGATGTGGACGTGCTGAGTCCGTCCGAGCCCACCCAAATCGGCGATGACGGAGCAGCGAGCGATGTGTTCGCCCAGACGGGCGTCCTCGAGTCCCCTCGGTCGTACGAGGAGCCCACGTTGTCCGCGCCTGACGCGGTGACGAGCGACTCGGTGGCGACGCCCGAGTCGGAGGCGGCGGAACAGCCAGCTGGAGTGATCGCGTCACCGATGTCCCAATACCCACCCGAAGAAGCTTTCTCCGCTCGACCGCTCCCCGACGTCACCGACCAGAGCCGGCAGAGCGACGGGTTCTTCATAGGCGCGCTTACGGCACTCGGAGCGGCTGCACTCGCCGTTGCCCGGCGTTGGCTGCGCACCCGCCGAGGACGGCTCAAACCACCGCGTTGACCTGCACCGGGAACGCGATCAACACCGTGTAGCCACCGAGCACGACGCTCACCGTCGGCTGGTAGAACCCCGACACGGCACTCGACGACGCCGAGAAGCTCACGTCGAATGAGGAACCCGTGACCGATGTCTGAGAGATTCCGAGCGCGAGTCCTGTGGGCACCGAGCCCGCGCTCACGATCGCCGGGGCGAAGACGCCCGTCGGGCGATTCAGGTTCACCCGGTAGGCCACGAACGTGGCACCGCCAGGAAAGATCGGACCGGGCAGAAGCACTTCAGCAGTTGGCACGAACAACTGCTGGGCTCCAGGGGCAGTTGTCGTCACCGCAGGTGCGGTCGTGTCGACCACGAGTTCCAAGGCGAGGGTGGCAAATGCTCCGCCCCCAATGGCGGTCACGAGGAACGATTGATACCCCCCAGGGGTGATTCCGACCG
>JANPDB010000169.1:0-2206 GCA_031431255.1 Acidimicrobiia bacterium
CGTAGAACTTGGCGCAGGCCTCGACGTCGTCGGACGGGAAGTCCACGAAGATGAGCGTGTTGGGTTTCATGGCAGGACACTACCAACCATGGACTGATGGTCTGACCAAGGAACCGAGCCGTCATCAACGGTTCACATGACTGCCGCGTCGGTTGCGTCAGACCGCGCTGCGGGAGGAGAGCAGTGCGTCGCGTCGCTCGCGTGCCGCCGACCGGAGGTCGTCGATGTCGACCGTGACGCAGCGCCCGTCGCGGACCACCTGTCGTCCGGCGATGAGAACGTCGTTGACCGAACGGCCGTCGGACGCCCAGATGATCTGGCGCACCGGGTCGTTGCCGCGAGGCGTGAACTGGGCTCCTCTCGTGGAGTGCACGACGATGTCGGCTTGCTTTACGACCTCGATCGAGCCGATGAGGTTCCCTTTGCCGATCGCCTCGGCCCCGCGCACCGTCGCCAGCGCCATAGCGTCGTCGCTCGTGAACGAGAAGGGGTCGACCGCCCGATCACGGGCGATACCGACAAACAGCGAGGCCGACTTCAAGATGTCGACGGCATCGCCGGCGTTCTCGCCATCGCAGCCGAGCGCGACGCGGCCACCACGACGGAACAGCTCGTCGTGACGTGAGGCGCCGATGAAGCCCTGGGCAAGCCGGAGGTAGGCCCACGGGCACGAGGCGACGGCCGTTCGGGTGGCGAGCACGAGCTCGACCTCGCTGTCGTCGAGATGGACGGCGTGACCGATGAGCACGTGGTGGCCGAGCACGCCGAGGCGGTCGAGGTGGACGAGGGGCCGTCGCCCGGTGCGAGCGAGGTAGGTGACGGGATCTCCGCCGTGGGGCGACATGTGGAAGGTCATCCCGGTCTTCAGATTGCGGGCGAGGTCGCTCGCACCGGCGACCAGGGCGTCGCTCATCAGGTCATGGCCGACCAAGGTCACCCACGCCTCGACGATTCCGCCCGGCGGGAACTTCTCGACCAACGCTCGCTGCTGGTCGAGCACCTCGTCGGTCGGTGCCGAAAACGGGAGTCCCTCGGTGTCCCATCCCCAGCGACCGATAGTTGCCCGGAGTCCCACCCGTTGAAGGCCGGCCGCGACCCGCTCGGGATGGGCAACTGTGCCGGCCTCGACGGTGCACGTTATCCCGTTGGTCACGGCGGCGACGGCAGCGAGCGTGGCCGAGAGCTCGTCGTCGTCGGCGCTGTGTCCGGTGTGCACCGGGACCGCCCAGTTGTAGATCGCGTCCTGGGAGTCGATGGCGTCGGGAATGCACGACTGCACGAGTCGGTCACCCGTGAAGTGTTGGTGGGCGTTGATGTAGCCGGGTGTCACGATGGTGTCGGCAGTGCCGATGACTACCGCGTCGGGAAACATCGGTCGGAGCTCGTCGAACGTTCCGACATGGGTGATGACCTGCCCGCTCACGGCGACCGCGCCGTCACGCAGTACCGTCCGAGTTGCGTTCATCGTGACGACGTCGCCGCGAACCAGCACGACCTGCTGCATCGTTGCGTCAGCCGCCGCCGACGCATCACCCATCACTCGCACTGAACCCATGGCGAAAGGCTGCCACACCATGCTCCCCACGAAGTCCTCGGTGCTCACCACAACTGTGCTGTGCGACAACCCCGCTCTACGCAACGCGTGGTACCCGGTGGCGCGCAGCATCGACGTCGCGACATCGCCCCATGGCGTGACGCTGCTCGCCACTTCGGTTGTCCTGTATAGAAGTGCGGGAGGCGTGGTCGCCGCACCGGACCGGTGTCCTCATCGAGAGGCGCCGCTTTCGATGGGCAGCGTCGACAACGGGTGTCTGGTGTGCCCGTATCACGGGTGGGAATTCGCGGACGCTGGCCGCTGTGTGTCCATTCCGTCGTCGTCGGAGGGTGTCCCGGCACCTCCGCGTGCGCATCTCGCGACGTACGCCTGCGAGGAGCGGTACGGCCTCGTGTGGGTGTGCCTCGGTCAGCCGGCAACGGAGCTTCCGGTGATTCCTCACGACGACGATCCGGCGTTCCGACGCATCAACACCCCGGTCGATGTGTGGCAGACCTCGGCCACGCGGATGACCGACAACTTCCTCGACATCACGCACTTCCCGTTCGTGCACGTCGGCACGTTCGGTCGGTCCCAGGACACCCGAGTGCCCAAGCTCGATCTCGTCGAACTCGACAGCGGATGGTTCGGCTACGCCTACGAGATCACCGC
>JANPDB010000170.1:0-2120 GCA_031431255.1 Acidimicrobiia bacterium
ATTGCCCGCGATCCCCGGGTGCAGCACCTGATCGTCACTCCCGACCCCGGGGTGCTGGAAGTGAACGTTCAGCCGGCGTCGTCGTGGGACGAACTCGTCCACATCACCGACACCGTGCATCGCGAAGCCCGCCTGGCCCGCCTCGGCACGGAGACCTTCCAGCTCGACGGATCCCACTCCGGCACGGGTGGCGGGAACCACATCACGCTCGGGGCGGCGTGCGCCGTGGACAGCCCGCTTCTTCGCCGCAGCGATCTCCTCCCGAGCCTCCTGACCTTCTGGCAGCACCATCCCTCGCTCTCCTATCTCTTCAGCGGACGGTTCATCGGTCCCACCAGCCAGTCGCCTCGCGTCGACGAGGGGAGGGTCGAGAACCTCTACGAGCTCGAGATCGCGTTTGCCGAGTTGGCGCGTCTGCGGGCCGATGCCGAGCGCCGCACCGAAGACGGGTCCGCTCAGCCGGAGGCCGATGTGGATCCCGAAGCGGCCGCTGGCGTCCGGCCATGGCAGATCGATCGTCTGCTCCGCCATCTGCTCACCGACGTCACCGGCAACACGCATCGCGCCGAGTTCTGCATCGACAAGCTCTTCAGCCCTGATACCGAGCGCGGTCGGCTCGGCCTTCTGGAGCTTCGAGGGTTCGAGATGCCGCCTCACCCACAGATGGCGCTCGTCCAGGCGCTGCTCGTCCGCAGTCTCGTCGCCCGATGCTGGGCTGACCCGTGCCGAGGCGCGCTCGTCCGCTGGGGCACCGAGCTACACGACCGGTTCCTGCTGCCGCACTTCGTCGCCGCCGACATCGCCGATGTGGTCGACGACCTCCGGGCCCACGGAATCGACTTCGACGCCCGTTGGCTGGACCCGTTCCTCGAATTCCGCTTCCCCCGGATCGGTTCGGTGCGCCTCGGCGATCTCGAGTTGGAGCTGCGGTCGGCCATCGAGCCGTGGCATGTGTTGGGTGAGGAAGTCTCCGGGACCGGAACGGCGCGCTACGTCGATTCGTCGGTCGAGCGACTGCAGGTCCGGGTGACAGGCCTCGTCGAGGGCCGTCACCTCGTGACATGCAACGGCGTGCCGGTGCGGTTGCACACGACGTCGGCCGGTGAAGGCGTCGCCGGGATCCGGTACAAGGCGTGGCAGCCGCCTTCGGCCCTGCACCCGACCATGGGCGTCGATGTTCCGCTCGTCTTCGACGTGATCGATCGCTGGAGCCGTCGATCGATCGGCGGTTGCACGTACCGTGTTGCCCACCCGGGCGGTCGGAACTACGAGACCTTCCCGGTGAACGCCAACGAGGCGGAGGCGCGGCGGCGGATCCGCTTCGACACCCACGGCCACACGCCGGGGACCCTGGATGACCAGGCTCTCGATGTGCTGGTGGCCGGTATTCACGGCGGAGTGCAAGGCCACGAGTACCGTCTCACGCTGGATCTCCGACGCTGTCTGTTCTGACGGATCCACCCCACCCCGCCGTGCTGACCAACTACCGCCCCGACTCCCGCTCCTATGACGAGCTCCTCGAAGCCGACGGAACGATGCGGCCGGCCTGGTCCCACGTCGGCACCGCACTCGGAGAGCTCGGCCACGATGAGCTTCTGCGCCGCCAAGGTGACGTCAACCGGCTTCTCGATGCGGACGGCGTGTCGTACAACGCGTTCGGGTCGACCGATCCGAGGGGACGACGCTGGGCGCTCGATCCGGTGCCGGTCGTGCTCTCCAGCCCGGAGTGGGCGGCCATCGAAGCCGGTGTCATCGATCGGGCCGAGCTGCTCGATCTGATCCTCGCCGATGTCTACGGGCCGCGTGATCTCGTGCGTCGAGGTCTGCTGCCCGTCGAGTTCGTCTACAGCCATCCGGGCTTCCTCCGGGCGTGCGATCAGATCGGCGCAGGTGCTCGGCCGACCTCGCGGCTCGTCACGTACGCCGCAGACATTGCTCGTGATGCTTCCGGTCGCTACGTCGCCATGAGTGACCGGGCCCAGGCCCCGTCGGGCGCGGGCTACGCGCTGGAGAACCGCGTGGTCATCTCCCGGGTGTTCCCGAGCCTGTACCGCGATGCGCAGGTGCATCGGCTCGCCCCGTTCTTCCGTGCTCTGCGGTCGGCGCTTCGCGATGCTGCC
>JANPDB010000171.1:0-6662 GCA_031431255.1 Acidimicrobiia bacterium
TCGTGACCGCTCGAGTTGCCGGCGCGGAGCTCGACGATCGCTACGTGAAGCTCGCCGCCGATGCGATGGCGGTGTGGTGGGACGAAGTCGTCGCCGTTCGCGAGATCGATCTCGGGGGCATGGCCCATCCGTCGCCGCTCGAACCGAGAACTGCGCCGTTGGTCCACCCGAAGCACCCGGTCCCGACCGTTCCCGACGCGACCGCACGCTCAAAACCCACGTCAAGCGTCTCCGCGCCGACCGATCTGGCCGACTGCACGGTGACGGAGCTCCTCGGCCACTTCGCCAACGGAACGGCCAGCCCGAGCGAGGCACTCGCCGCATGCGTCGCCCGGATCGAGAGGATCGATGACCGGATCAACGCGGTGATGCATGTTGCGATCGAAGCGGCCACACGGCAGGCGAAGCAGTCCGATCAACGATGGAAGACCGGAAACGCCCGCGCCCTCGAAGGTGTGCCCTACGGGCTGAAGGACAACATCTGCACCGACGCCATCGTCACGACCGGCGGTTCGAACGTGCTCGCCGGACACGTACCGAGCGCGTCCGCCTTCGCTGTCGGCCGTCTCGACGATGCGGGCGGCGTCATGCTGGCGAAGCTGGCGTCGACCGAGTTCGCCTGCGGTGGTGCGCTGAGCCCGTGGTACGGGGCCGTCCACAATGCGTGGGACCTCGACCGTTTCTCCGGATCATCGTCGAGCGGGCCCGGCGGAGCAGTTGCGGCGCGCCTCGTTCCGTTCGCTCTCGGCACGGACACCCTCGGATCGATTCGCGTGCCCGCGGCGTGCACCGGGGTCGTCGGTTGGAAGCCGACGTACGGGGCGGTGTCGCGCCGAGGAGTGATGCCACTTTCGTGGACCATGGACCATGTGGGTCCGCTGGCCCGCACCGTCGAAGACGCGGCCCGCGTCCTGCAGGTGATCAGCACCCACGATGCCGGTGACGAGAGCTGCTATACCGGTTCGCGGCCTGACCTTCTCGCGGCGATGTCATCGCCCGGCGACCTGACCGGTGTTCGCATCGGAGTCGCCCGCTCGTACTACGAACCGCTCGCCGACTCGATGGTCAATGCGGCCATGGACAAGGCGATCGACGTCCTCCGATCATTGGGCGCAACCGCTGTCGACGTCGAAATCGACCACATCGAGCATTCCTTCGGTGCCGGTTGGCTCGCCCTGCTCTGCGAGGGCGCGAGCCTCCATGAGGACCTCTGGTCCCGTCCCGACGAGTACGACCCCGGTTTGGTCTTCCGACTGCTCGTCGGGAAGCTCGCTCCGGCGACCGATTACATACGCGCCCTTCGTATGCGTACATTGATTCAGAACTCGTTCCAGCGAACCTTCGATTCGGTCGACGCGATCCTCTTTCCCGGGCTCGTCAGTTCCTCGCCCCGCTACGACGACCTGTTCTTCGACGTGAACGGCAGCAGGCATCCGCTGCAGAAGATGCACGCACGCTTCACCGGCCCTGGCAATGTGACCGGGCTTCCGGCGATCTGTCTTCCGTCAGGGATCGGCCGCGATGCAATGCCCGTTGCGCTTCAGCTCTACGCGCCGGCCCATCGTGACGACCTGTGCGCACGCATCGGCCACGCGTTCCAACAAAACACCGATCACCATCTGGCGATGCCGACAGCGCTGGCTGCGCTGCTCGGCGGGTGATCCAGGCCGTTCGATGACCATCAGCCCATCATCGCTTCTCGCCCGACTTGTGGAGACGGATGGTTTCGCCGTCCGCCCGGAGGCAGTCGAGTTCGCCACGTGGATGGTGCTCGACACCCTCACGGTTGCGTTGGCCGGATCGCGGATGGAGTCCGACGTCGTGCGCTCCGTCGGTGCAACGATGTCGCGCACGTCCGGAGAGGGCGCAAGCGCGGCGTTTCCGATCGGCCGACGGCTCTCACCCCCGGCCGCCGCCGCGGTGAACGCCTGTGCTGTGCACTCGATCGACTACGACGACTCCTACATGGCCGGGGGCGTGAAGGCGCACTTCTCTTCGTCGATCGTTCCCACCGCGATGGCGGTGGCGGAAGACACCCACGCAACCGGAGCGCAATTCCTCGATGCTGTCGTGAGAGGGTTCGAAGTGGCGGCGCGGCTCGGTCACGCCATCACCCCGTCGATAGTCGAACGCTGGCACCCAACCGGGGTCGTGGGAGTCGTCGGGTGCGCTGCTGCGGCGGCATCGCTGCTCGAGCTCGGCGGAGAAACCGCAGAGATTGCACTGGGCCTCGCCGCTGACCACGCGTCAGGCACACGCTTCTGCTTGGCCTCCGGTGATGCCACGAAGTCGCTCCACGCTGCCTTTGCCGCCCACGACGGCATCATGGGCGCCTACATGGCACACGACGGACTCCCGGGACCGATGGGGTTCCTGGAGGGAACGAAGGGCTTCTGCGAGACCTACGTCGGACGGGTGCCCGATCTGTCGTTTCCCGCTGACCCCGACGGGCGGGCGTTGATCGAACTGAACTGCACGAAGTTCTTTCCCGTGATGCATGCGCTCCACGCTGCGGCCGAAGTCGCCGAGGCGATCGCCGCTCGGCGACCTGTTGACTCGCCTGACGAGATCGCGCGCATCGTCGTGACCCAATCGACCACCCACGCCGCGTTCGGCGCGTACTTCGATCCGGAAACCGAACTCGCAGCGCGATTGAGCCTTCCCTTCACGGTGGCGGCGACCTTGATCGACGGCGTCTGCACCATCGATCAGTTCACCAAGGCTCGGCTGGCCGATCTGACCTTCCGTTCGCTCATGCAGCGCGTTCGCATCGAGGCATCGGAGGACATCGAGCGGGAGTTCGGCAGCCGGGTGGCGTCGCGTGTCGAAGTGACTTACGCGGACGGCTCGGTCGAAACGGGATTCGCAGCAGACCCACTCGGTTTCCCGGAACGCCCCGCAACTGCGGATCAGCGGCTCGTGAAGGCACGGGCGCTGCTCCGGCGCGTCATGAGCGACGATGGCGCCGAGACCACCATCTCGCTGATCCGAACGATTCCAACGATGACTTCACTACGCCCACTTACGAACATGCTGCTCCAGCGAGGCCTCCTACAGTGACCGAACTCCTACGCAACGACGTGACCCTGCATTACGAGGTGCACGGCGACGACAGCCGGGAAAAGGTGCTCTGCATGGGCGGCTGGGGGAGCTTCTGCCATGGCCGATTCGGCGATGCGCCCCGCTACCTCCGCGACAACTATCAGGTGGTGATCTGGGATTACCGAGGAGTGGGTTCTTCGACCGACGACCCCACGCAGGCGATGAGCATGCAGCTCTTGGCGGGCGACGCGGCAGCACTGCTCGATCACCTCGGATGGTCAGGCGTGCACGTGGTCGGGCTCGTCGGGATGGGTGCCTGCGTCGGGCAGGAACTGGCGATCCACAGGCCCGATCTCGTGCGTTCATTGCTGATGACCGGCACGTGGGCCTTCGTCGACAAGACCCTTCGAGACCAACTCGAGCTTTTCCGCGACGTCCACCAAACGATGGGCTTCGAGGCGTTCCAGCGATTCGTCGCGGCGTTCAGCTTCACGGGTGAGTTCTACGACGAGCACCACGACCGTCTCCTCGGGCCGAACGGGGCCTGGGGTGATCTCCAGGGCAAGGCCGATGCTCATGCCCGGCTCGTCGAAGCGTGCCTGTCCCACGACACGCGCGGACGACTCGACCAGATCACCTGCCCGACCTTTGTGCTCCACGCCGGGATCGACCCGGTCACCTCCCCACGAACCACGATGCCGCTCGAGGAAGGCATTCCCGGATGCCAGGGAGAGCTGTGGCCCGAGCTCGCCCACGTGATCGCCGGCCGCGATCTCAAGGTCCGCTTCGACGGTGTGCTGAAGAGATTCCTGGAGAGCTGCCCGTGAACCCCGCACAGGCAAGCTGATGCAGCCGATCGCCGAACAGTCGCCGGCGGCGTGGACCCCGGAGCAACTCGAAGGCGATCGTCGATGGATCGTCGAGCTGGACGACGCGGCGGGGCGAGATCTCATCCGGGCGGTTCGCACCGCTGCCGACCCAGACAAAGGCCTGTTCGACTACCGCCGCGCCGACTTCGACCTCGGCTCGGCAATGGCTCCATTGAGCCGAGCGTTTGCGGAAGCAACGCATCAGACCGGAATAGCGCTCGTCCGCCGGCTTCCACGTACCGAACTCACCGAGACGGAGTTCTCACTCCTCACCTGGGCGATCGGTCTTCATTTCGGCGTGGCGCGGCCGCAGGGAAGGGCGACCCAGTACCTGTCGGGGGTTCGCGATGTCGGCGTGGAGTATCGAAGCTCCGGCGGGCGTGGCTACTCGTCGAATGCCGAGCTCGACTTCCATATCGACGGGGTTGACGTGGTCGTTCTCAGTTGCTTCAATCGCGCCGTCTCGGGCGGTATGAGCATGGTGTCGAGCTCACTCACGGCGCACAACCGTCTCGTCCGAGAGCGGCCGGAGGTGGCCGAGCTGCTCTACGAATCGTTCTTCTTCAGTCGGCAGGCCGAGGAGGCGCCGGACGAGGCGCCGTTCTATGAGAACCCGGTGTTCGACACCCTCGACGGTCGATTCTTCGGCAAGTGGAACCGCAACCGGATCAACAGCGCGCAGAACATCGACGGCGTTCCGCCCCTCACGACCCGTCAGCGAGAGGCGATGAATGCGATGGACGAGATGCTCCGCCGTCGTGACGTGATGTTCACGACATTCCTCCAACCGGGTGACATGCAGATCCTGTCGAACTTCACCACCATGCACTCGCGAACAGACTTCGTCGATCACGAGTCGACCGAACTCAAACGCCTTCTCTTTCGCCTGTGGCTCACACCACCCGACGCACCCCAACTCCCGGACAGCTGGAAGCCGCTGTTCCGAACAGTACGTGCACGTACGGTACGTGGCGGCATCCTCGGTCACAACTACAACGACACCTGTAGGGCGTTCGATGCCCGCCAAGCCGCCGACCATGGCTTGCTGCTCGACACCTGATGCTCCGACACCAGATCAGCTGTTGGCAAACCGCTTCTCGAGGTCGTTGATCTCCGGCAGACCGATGAAGTCGGTGAATTCGGAGAACGGCATCAGCTGATCGACGATGGTCGCAGGAGTGCCGGCGATCCTGATCTCGGCGAGAGCATGGCGCATTGCCGCGGTCGCAGAAAGCAGTGTTGAGATCGGGCAGATGATCAGCTTGAATCCAAGGGCGGCGATGCGGTCGTAGGTGAGCGGCGGCGTCTTGCCACCTTCAGCCCAGTTGAAGAGCAGCGGGTAGCCGCGAAGCTGTTCGCAGACGGTCTCGATCTCGCCCTCACCTTCGAGCGCTTCGACGAACAAGATGTCCGCCCCGGCATCGGCGAACCGCTTGGCCCGATCGATGGCGGCATCGAGCCCTTCGACGGCACGCGCATCGGTGCGGGCGATGATGACGGTGTCGGGATTGAACCGTGCGGCAACTGCGGCTTTGATCTTGCCGACCGCCTCCCCGGCCGGGATGACCTGCTTGTTGTTCATATGGCCGCACTTCTTCGGCGTGACCTGATCCTCGAGATGAAAGCCCGCCGCTCCCGCTTGTTCCCAGAGCTGGACGGTGCGGATCACATTCATCGCATTGCCGTAGCCGGTGTCGGCATCGGCGATCACGGGAAGCGATGTAGCGGCGACGATGCGGCGGATGTTGTCGAGCATCTCGCCCTGGTTCGTGAGGCCGACGTCAGGACGACCGAGGAGCGACGCCGAGGTTCCGAAGCCGGTCATATAGACCACATCGAACCCGGCCTCTTCGATCAATCGCGCTCCGAGGGCGTCGTAGCAGCCGGGCGCAGTGAGCGGTTCCGGGCGGGCCAGCAGTTCTCGAAGGCGCGCTGCGCGTTCACCGGGACGGGCGAGGAAAGTCACGGGAGAAGTCTCGCAGACTCGCTCGAGCAACCAACAGTGTGCGGCTGGTCGCTCATTCGCCGACCAACGGATTCGCCCCGTCGATCCAGATGATCACTCGCTGGAACTTCCCGTCGGGCGCGTAGGTGAAGAAATTGCACGTGGTCAGCGTGTCCGGGTTCCCGTCGAGCTTGACGTGCGGGCATGTTTGCTCGGTCGCGCACTTGGCCGACACGTCGTCGACGACGATGCTCGTGATGTTGTGGCAGATCGTCGAGTAGTCCGCAAAGAATCCTCGGAACATGCCAGCGATCTCGTCCTTGCCGGCGAAGCTCACCCCCGCGGACTGGATCGTGAACATAGCGTTCTCCCCGAAAAAGCCGAGCGACCCTTCAAGATCCTTGGCATCGACCGCTTCGAAGTACGCCCATGGCGCTCGTTCGAGGTGGGCTCGGGTGAGGGTCATGGCGCGCTCCTGGAGGTTCGATTTCAGATGAGTGTGGAGGTCGAAGGTAGGACAACGTGCCGGTCACGAGAGCGGGGCCGAGCAGGCGATCGAACGATTTTCGCATCGGCAGGCCCGCATGCCCAACCCCGAGCACTTTCGATACTCACCGTTAACAAAATGGACCTGCGTTGGAAAATCTCTGCCCCTACCCTTTACAATCCTCGGCGTCGCCAGTCGTAGCCGCATCACGTCCCGAACTCCTTCCACCAGAGGCCGCACACCTATGTCCTCAGATGTCTGCAACGGGCTGGGCCTCGAAGAACCACACCGGACTTCTCGATGACTGCCAGCGAAACCA
>JANPDB010000172.1:0-5815 GCA_031431255.1 Acidimicrobiia bacterium
GAGCAGGATGTCAAGCCGGCCGTACGCCTCGAGCGCCTTCTGCGACATCGCTTCGTTGTCCGAACGGCTCGACGCGTCGACGATGATCGAGACGGCTTCACCTCCGGCGGCGTTGACCAACGCAACGGTCTCCGAGGCCGGTCCTTCGAGCACATCGGCCACCACGATCTTGGCACCGTCGGCGGCGAGTCGAAGAGCGCTCGCCCGTCCGATCCCGTTCCCGGCCCCGGTGATGACGGCGACTCGACCCTCGAGGCGACCGGCAGTGTGATGGGCATTCGGAGAGGACGTCACGGGTGCTCCTTGGTCGACGGCGGACGACGGGTCCGATCGCGGGCCGGTCGGATTCGGCTCCGACTGTACGGGTCCGAACCTACAGTGGACCAACTGTGCCCGGTCCGTCCGCCCTGCGACCGTTGCGTCACCGGAACTTCCTGCTCCTCTGGACCGCCAGCCTCGTGTCGAACATCGGCACCTGGATGCAGATCGTGGCAATCGGCTCGCTCCTGGCCCAGGACACCGCACGCGCCCGCGACCTCGGCATCCTCGCCGCCGCCGGGTTCCTCCCGACGGTGGTCTTCGCGCCGATCGGTGGCGCCATCTCCGACCGTGTCCCGCGCAAGCCGTTCCTGCTCATTACCCTGGGGTTCGATACCTCGTTGGCGATCGTCCTCGCTGCCCTGCTGGCGACCGGGCGGTGGACTCCCGGGTTGCTGTGGGCGATCGTGTTCGTCGAAGGCTGTTCGAGCGCGTTGTCACTTCCCAACCGCCAGGCGTTGATGCCCGAGCTTGTGCCACCTGAAGACCTCCCTGCCGCAGTCGGGCTCGGATCGATCGCGTGGAACGGCGGTCGGGTCGTCGGGCCGTTGCTGGCCGGCGTGGTCATCGCCGCGTTGAGCTCCACGTGGGCAGTAGCAATCAACGCGGCGAGCTTCGTCGCCATGTTCGTGGCCGTGTTGTTCATCAAACTGCCGATCCACCCAGTGGCCAGGTCGATCGGAGGACTCGTTCGGCAGCTGCGTGAAGCCGCTGCCTACGTGCGACGGAGCGCGCGTAGCCGTTTCGCCATGCTGTCGGTCGTCGCTCTCGCGATCAGCGCCGGGCCTTTCATCGGTTTGCTCCCGATCGTCGCCCACAACGTGTTCCGCGGGGGTGCCGGGACGACATCGATCTTTGTCACCGCGCAGGGTGCGGGAGCAATAGTAGGTGCGCTTATTGTTCCCCGAATGGGTGCGCAATGGGGCCGCGAACGAGCGTTGCTGATCGGTTTCGGATCGCTCGCCCCCGGGCTGCTCACCTACTCGGTCGCCCCGTCAACGGCCGTCGCCGCGGCAGCTCTCGTGCTGATCGGCGCGGGCTACTTCTGCGTCCTCGTCTCAGGTCAGGCGCTGCTGCAACTCGACACTCCGATCGCGCTCAGGGCGCGCGTCATGGCGCTGTTCAGCATCGCGCTCGGCCTTCCATACGTCGTTGCGGTCACCGTGCATGGCTTCATGGGCGACGCGTGGGGGTTGCGGGAGGCCCACGGCGTGATGGCTGCGATCACCACCCTGGTCGGGCTCCTCTTGTTCCGCCAGGCGCCGCGTGCGGAGGCGGCATCGTCCTTCCCGGGGGTGGACCGGTCGAAGTAGCGCCAGTGTGGAGCCAGCATGGATCGCATGCCTCCTCGAACGCTCCACGGCTCGCGCATCCTTCTCGCCGGCGCGACCGGTGTTCTCGGTTCCGGGCTTGCCCGCGCGCTCCACGCCCGAGGGGCCAAACTCGCGCTCACCGGCCGACGCGCCGAGCCGCTTGCGTTGATCGGCGCCGAGTGCAGCGCGTTCACCTACGTCGGCGACTTGCGCGATCCATCGCACGCGCGGCGCATCGTGTCAGACGCAGCAGCGCACCTCGGCGGTCTCGACGGCCTCGTCAACGCCGCCGGCGTGGTTGCATTCGGCAACCTCATCGATACGCCCGACGACGTCATCGAGGATCTGTTCCTCACCAATGTCCTCGCTCCACTGTGGCTGCTCCGCGCCACGCTTCCCCACCTCGGAAGCGGCTCCTTCGTCGTGCAGGTCAGCGGCGTCGTTGCGGAGAGCCCGCTGCCCGGTATGGCGGCCTACTGCTCATCGAAGGCAGCGCTGTTCGCCGCTGACGTCGCACTGGCCCGTGAGTTGCGCAGAGTCGGGGTCAGCGTGCTCGATGCCCGTCCGCCCCACACCGAGACCGGTCTCGCCGGCCGGGCGCTCTTCGGCGCGGCGCCGAAGATGGTGACCGGGCTTGATCCGCAGGCGGTCGTCGAACGCATCGTGGCCGCCCTCGAGTCAGGCGAGGCCGACCTCCCCAGCACCGCGTTCGCGTAGAGCGAACGGCTGAACGGGCTCACCAGGCCAGAGCCACCCTGATTGAGGAATTCGCGCCGGGCGGGAACCAACAGGGTCAGACTGAGCGTCAGAGATACGTCTCGAACGAACGTCGGAGGACGGCTATGTCAACGCTCACCAGGCGCCAGCAGCAACCATCGATTCCGCGGCGCCGTGCACGGCGGGCCGGCGCCCTTGTTGCCGCTCTCGCCGGGGCGTCGTCGTTGTTCGCCGTCGCGCCCGAATCCGAGGGGGCCCGTCGGGAAGTTCTCTACCAACAGTTCTCGTCGTGCCCCCGGTTCATCGCCTACGTCCAGGCGCTCGCGCTTCCGACGGTCGGTCCCTACGGTCTGGGCTCCGGAGATTTCGTGATCCAACAGTCGTCTGGCACGAAGACGCCGAAGAGGGCGACCACCGGCGTAGCGACGACGGCCGCGCCTGCAGCAGCGCGAGCACCCGGAGCGGCACCCGCCCCCGAAGCGGCGGTCCCGATCAGCGAACCGTCAGCCGGCGACGCGAGCGCGGCACAGGCGAACTCGTCGTCGACGAACACCCAGGAGGTCGGCGTCGACGAAGGCGACCTCATCGAGAACGACGGCCGCTACCTGTACACCGCCGTCGGGGGGTCAGTTCGGATTGTCGACACGAGTAACGGAACGCTGATCGCCACGATTCCCGGGGCACCCGGCGCCGAACCGCAACTTCTCCTCGACGGACCCCGCCTCGCCGTCATCCGGCAACTGTTCGACGTTTGGCCGGAGACCACCGTCGAGCGGTGGGACGTCAGTAATCCGGCAAGCCCAAGGTTCGAGAGCCGCATCCATCTCGAGGGAACCCTGCTCGCCGCCCGGACGGTCAACAACCGGGCGCGCATCGTGCTGCAGACGCCGTTCGGCGCTCGACTCCGGATGTGGCAGCCGGCCGACGGGACTCCGGCAGCGCTTGCCGCGGCAACGAAGGCCAACCGAAACGTGGTGAAGCGGGCCAAGGCTGACGACTGGCTTCCTCGCACGTACAACACCGATCAGGGCGGCAATCCGTCGGCGCTACGCCAGGCGGTGAACTGCGTTGAGATCGGCAAGCCGGCGGACACCAGCGGGCTTTCCCTCACGTGGGTCGCCACGGTCGACCTCAACGTGGCCAATCCTCGCGGTGGCGCCAGCGGCTCCGGGGGCGTGGTCGGTGAGGGGAACATCGTCTACGCGTCGGAGCAGTCCCTCTTCGTGGCGACAACGCCCGGCAACTTCGGTCGCCCGCAACCGGTGAGGGCGTCGCCGCAGACCGGATTCGCTCCGGGCATCATCCCGCCGCGCCGTGCCACCCGGACCCTCATCCACGGGTTCGACCTCTCGGGTCGCGACGGCGCAACGTACTTCGCGTCGGGCTCCGTCGACGGACGGCTCCTCAACCAGTTCTCCATGTCGGAATTCGGCGGCGCACTGCGAGTAGCAGTCACGACGGACGGCGAGGGCTTCGGGTCGCCACAGCAGTCGGGCGTGCGCGTGCTCCAACGCAACGGTCGCTACCTCGACCAGATCGGGACGCTCAACGGGCTCGGGATCAACGAACGCATCTACGCGGTCCGCTTCCTCGGCGAACTCGGCTACATCGTGACGTTCCGCCAGGTCGATCCGCTCTACGTGATCGACCTTCGAAACCCGCGCTCCCCTCGTCGGGCCGGGGAGCTCAAGATCCCCGGATACTCGGCCTATCTCCACCCGATCGCCCCCGGGCAGCTCCTCGGCATCGGGCAGGACGCCACCGGCCAGGGACAGCGCCTCGGGACGGCGCTCCAGGTGTTCGACGTCTCTGATCCCAACAACCCGCGACAAATCACCAAGCTCCGGGTCGGCGGCACGAGCGAGGCGGAGTACGACCACCGCGCGTTCCTGTGGTGGGCAGCCACCCGCAATGCCGTGATCCCGCAGACCTCCTACGAGTCGGGGCGATACTCCGCAGGGGCAGTCGTGACGAAGGTGAACCCCGACGCGATCACCGTCCAGGGTCGCATCGAACACGAACTCCCGATCACCGACGGCGGACCGATCCCCGGCCCCGTTCCGGTTCCGCTTCCCGCCACACCAGTGGTCGTTTCGCCTCCGGTTCCGCTGCCGCCGACCACTGTCGTCCTGCGGCCGATCGTGCAGACGGAGCAGATCCGCCGCTCGGCGATCGTCAACGGACGGCTCGTCACCGTCAGCGCGAATGCGGTGAAGGTGACCGACCTCGCCACGGTGGGCCCGATCAGCTTCACGTCGTTTCTCGGCCGCTGACCCAGCGATCCGGTCAGGCGACGTGGACGTGGTCGTGCGTGCAGGTCAGCCGACGGCCGCGCACGCCGCGGCCACGCCGGCTACGAACCGATCGACGTCGTCCTCTGTGGTGTCCCAACTGCACACCCAGCGCACCTGGTCCTGCGAAGCATCCCAGGTGTAGTGCGGGCACCACGCCTGGAGCGGACCGATCACCGGTTCGGGCAGACGCGGGAACAGCGAGTTCACCTCCGTCGGACGTTCGAGCAGCACCCCGGGGATATGCCGAACCCCGGCGTCGAGACGGGCGGCCATCGCGTTCGCGTGACGCGCCATCTGCAACCAGCGGTCCGCCTCGAACGCGGCGAGGAACTGCGCAGCAACGAATCGCATCTTCGACGGGAGCTGGGTGGCCTGCTTGCGGAGGTACTGCGCACTGGCATGCGGAGCGCGGAAGATGACGGCCTCCGCGTTCATCAGTCCGTTCTTCGTGCCGCCGAACGACAGCGCATCGACACCGACGTCAAAGGTATGTGCACGTAGGGGTACACCAAGCGCGGCCGTGGCGTTGGCGATGCGCGCTCCATCCACGTGCACGAGCAACCCCCGTCCGTGGGCAACGTCGCAGATCGCCGAGACCTCGTCGACGGAGTAGAGCGTGCCGAGCTCCGTCGACTGCGTGAGGGAGACGACCGACGGCTGCGCGTGGTGGGGGTTGCCGAGAAGGTGCAGCTGCGATTCGATGTGGGCCGGGGTCAATTTGGCATCCGCCGCCGGGAGGTCGATGAGCTTGGCGCCGGTGATGCGCTCGGGAGCGCCAGTCTCGTCCACGGCGATATGGGCCGCTTCGGTGCAGATCACCGCGCCGTACTTGGGCAGGAGGGTCTGGAGCGCCACGACGTTCGAGCCGCTCCCGTTCCAGGTGAAGTACACGTCACTCGACGGCCCGAGGAGGTCACGGAACGCGTCGACGGCGCGGGTTGTCCAGGCATCGTCGCCATACGCCACGGCCGAGCCGGTGTTCGCCGAGGAGAGGACCTCGAACATCTCCGGGAACACGCCCGACTGGTTGTCACTCCCGAACCAGCCCTGCGGAGCGGGGAGGCGGGCGAGGCAGTCGGCGATGCGGTCGGTCACCCGTCCGACGCTACCGGCTCGTCCCTCGCGTCATCGGCGGCGAGCGACCGGGCGGAATGCGGCAGAACACCTCCCAGC
>JANPDB010000173.1:0-6741 GCA_031431255.1 Acidimicrobiia bacterium
ATTCGACGAAGTTCTTCGGGGCCCGTCGGGACGGATGCTCGTGGTGTCGACACACCGCGGCCTGCTCGACGGAGTGGCGGGCGCACGACGCCTCGGCACCATGCCGTGGACGCCGCGCACGCCGATCGTCGTGGTCTAGAAATATGCGCACAGATGATCCGCGATTCGACTCGCGAGACCCGGCGCCGGGTCCGTTCACGATGCTCCTTCGTGGCGCACGACGGAAGTGTCCCCAGTGCGGTTCCGGGAGGCTCTTCCGTCGGTGGCTGACGATGGTGGATCGGTGTCCGGGCTGTGACTACCGCTTCGAGCGGGAGGAAGGCTTCTTTCTCGGGGCGATCGTCGTCAGCGTCATCATCACCGAGTTGGTGATTGTCGCCCTGATCGCCATCGGCTTCGCCCTCACCCTCCCCGACGCTCCTGTGGGCGCGCTTGCCATCGCCGGGGGAGTGCTTGCCGGTTTGACCCCGCTCGTCGTCTATCCGTTCACCAAGACGATCTGGACCGCCGTCGACCTCATCATGCGGTCGAGTCTGGGCGAGTCCTACGCCACGGCCGACGGCACCCAACCCGGCACGGGACCCCGCCGGTAGGCGGACATTCGGGGAGAGTCGGCACCCGGCCGGGTTGAACTTCGGTGACGTGTTCACCTTCGGAGTCGCAGTCACGCTGCCGGGCTCGGTTCTCTGCGTGGGTGATGATTTCGCCCAGACGGACATCGCAGTCCGGCGCCCCTGATCCGAGCCATGTCGACGGTCTCCACCGACCGGGCTGTCAGCACTTGGTGATGGAGGTCATCTCCGACAACGATGGTCCGATGCCCAGCCCCGAAGCGCGCGATCTGGTGGAGCGCCCCATCGAGAGCTCCGGGCTGCGCACGGCGTGGTTCCACTGCTACGCCGGCATCACCGGCGGCACCGCGCTCGGGGCCCTGATCGACGCCGGTGCCGACGAAGTCGAGGTCCGCAGGCTCGTCGAGCGCCTCCCGGTGACCGGCTGGGACATCAGCCGCGAGGTCGTCAAGCGAAACGGGATCGGTGCGATCCGCGCGTCGGTCGATGCCACACCCGATCGCTCCGTGGTGCGGACGATCGCCCACATGAACGCCCTGATTGAAGAGGCGCGCTTCCCACCGCGTCTTCGCACCCGCATCGATACCGTCTTCGAGGCGCTGGCCCGTGATGATCGGATCGGACGTGGCTGGCTCCGCACGATCGAAGTGGCCGGGCTCGACGTGATCGTCAAGACGGTCGCCGTCTGCGCTGCGCTCGAAGTGCTCGACATCGATGAACTCCACTGCAGCCAGGTCGCGCTCGGCGTGGGGACCGTGAAGAAGCGCGATGGCCTGGTGCCGATCCCCGATCCGCTGGCCGTGTCGGTCCTCGCCTCTCGCGGAGCGGTCACCTACGGACGAGAGGTCGGCGCGGAGCTCACCGACATCGTCGGCGCGGCGATCGTGGCGGCGCTGTCACAGTCCTTCGGTGCGATGCCGGCCATGGCCGTTGATGCGATCGGCCACGGCGCCGCCGCCCAGGAGATCGACGGACTGCCGTTGCTCACCCAGGTTGTGCTGGGTCGACAGCTCGCGCACCGGGCTCCGACGCTGCAGCTCACGATGCTCGAAGCGAACGTTGACGACGTGACCGGCGAGGTCCTGGCTCACACGATCGAAGAACTGATCAGGGCCGGCGCGACCGACGCGTGGCTCACTCCGATCACCATGCGGGGCGGGCGTCCGGCTCAGAAGGTGAGCGCGTTGGGCGATCCGCTCCTCGCCGATCAACTCCGCATGGTGTTGATTGACGAGACGGGCGCCCTTGTGGTTCGGCAGAGCAACGTCGATGAGTGGATTGCGACTCGACACCACGAGGAGGTCGAGGTGCACGGCCACCCGGTTCGAGTTCGCGTCGGTCCCGGTCGGGCGAAGGCCGACCACACCGATGCGATGAAGGTCGCGCGTCTGCTGAGCGTTCCCGTGCGCGAAGTCACGTCGCTGGCCGAGAGCCAGTGGCGGCGGATGCAGGAGGCCCGCCACTTCCACCCGGGCGGCCGCGGCTAGAACCCAGCGGGGTCGAACACCCACGGCGCCCGTGGAACCGCGGCGAGGTCGAAGTCCTCCGGCCCGGCCATCGGCGTCATGCCGATCGACTTATCGAGTGCCACTCGAACCTGCATCGGCGTAATCCCGACAGCGCCGAGATCGGCCAAGGTCACGGCGCCGTCGCGTTTGGCGAGCCGCTCACCCGACGACGCGACCACCAAAGGAATGTGCACATACGATACCGGTGCGATGCCGAGCAGCTCGGCGATCAGGGCCTGGGGCGCCGACGAACGGAGAAGGTCGTCGGCCCGTGCGACCTCCTCGATGTCCTGGAATGCGTCGTCGACGACGACTGCCAGGTTGTAGGCCGGAACCCCGTCGTTGCGCCGGAGAACGACATCGTCGACCGGTAACTCGACGCGTCCGAGGAACCGGTCGTCGACGATCCTTGCGCCGTGACCGCGAATTCGAACGGCCGGGCGGCGGCCGGCCGCATGATGCTTAGCGCGCTGACGATCGGTGAGCGAACGACATGTGCCCGGGTATCCGCTCGCGGGAGTCGGGCCGTTCGGGGCGCGGACGGCGTCGGCGATCTCCCTGCGGGTGCAGAAGCATTCGTAGGTATGGCCGTCGGCGATCAGCGCGTCGATCGCTGCGTGGTGGGCATCGAATCGTGTCGACTGCACGAGCGGTTCGCCGTCGAAGTCCAGCCCGATGGCGAGGAGGTCGCGGAGCTGACCGTTCCGATGCTCCGGTCGCGAGGTGACCCGGTCGAGGTCCTCGAAGCGGAGCAAGAAGCGTCCTCCGGTGGACCGGGCGCACAGCCACGCAACGAGGGCCGTGCGGAGGTTGCCGATGTGGAGCTCACCCGTCGGAGAGGGCGCGTATCGACCGTTGGCCACGGCTCCAGTCAACCCGCGTTTGCGGGTGGGACGCGAAGCGAGGCCGGTCCTTCGCCCCCCGACGAAGGAACCGGCCTCAGACCCGCGTGGTTCAGCGGCCAGGCTGCGGCAGCGTGCGGAGGTACGGCTTGACGGTGGTCCAGCCGTCGGGGAACAAGGTCTTGGCCTCGTCATCGCTCACGGCGGCGCCGATGATGACGTCTTCGCCGCTCTTCCAGTCGACCGGGGTGGCGACCTTGTACTGGGCGGTGAGCTGGAGCGAGTCGATGGTGCGCAGGATCTCGTCGAAGTTCCGGCCGGTGGAAGCGGGATAGGTCAGCGAGAGCTTGATCTTCTTGTCCGGGCCGACGACGAACACGGAACGCACCGTGAAGGTGTCGTTGGCGTTCGGGTGGATCATGTCGTAGAGATCGGCGACCTTCCTGTCGGAATCACCGATCATCGGGAAGTTCACCGCAGTGCCCTTGACCTCTTCGATGTCCTTCTCCCACTCGAGGTGCGAGGCGACGGAGTCGACCGAGAGGCCGATGACCTTCACGTTGCGCTTCGCCCACTCGTCCTTCAGGGCGGCGACACGGCCGAGCTCGGTGGTGCACACCGGGGTGAAGTCCTTCGGGTGGCTGAACAGCACGCCCCAGGAGTCACCCAACCACTCGTGGAAGCTGACGGTGCCGTGGGTGGTCTCGGCGGTGAAGTCCGGTGCAACGTCGCCAATGCGCAGGCTCATGGTGTTTCCCTTCGGAGGTATCTCGAACGAAGCGAAGACGATAGCCGATAAATCCGACCGGTTTTGTCGGGAATTGCGGTGGGAGAGGGGTTGCCCCCAGATATGGGGGCCAAACGCCTCCCAACGGCGCTGGGAGGCGTTCTGCTGCACCGGTTCGTGTTTCCGTCCACCCGGGGTGTGCGTCGCGGACGCGCGCCCGGAGCGGGCCTTGCCCGCCCGGCGTCCACCGGCGTCCACCGTCGGCCGGCCTCGGTTGCGCCGATGAGTTCGCCGCCTCGAAGGACGGTGATCCGGTGACCGCTTGTTCAGGCCGGGCCGGTCGGAGGCACGACCGGCTCCCGGTGGAGCAAGAAGGTGCCGGTGGCCTTGCTCACCAGTTGTCCGTCTGCGTCGAACACCCTCCCCTCAGCGAAGGCCACCTGCTTGGTGATCCGCACCACGTCGCCGCGCAGCGTCAAGGTGTCGCCGACCTTCGCCGTGCGGAGGAATTCACCCTTCATCTCGAGCGTCGCCTTGGTGCGGTCGCGCCCGTCGCAGGCCGTGTTGATGGCGAAGTTCATGAGCGCGTCGAGGACGATGCCGTGGACACCGGCCTGCACGATGCCGTGTGGATTGGCGGCGAGCGGAGCCGGTTCCCATCGGCCGGTGCACCACCCCTGATCCTTCGTCGACTCGGCGATCCCGTACGCATCGATCGACGCGCCAATGCCGGCGATGATCCCCATTCCCCCGTCGCCCAGCCAGCGGTCCATGTTCTTCATGCCTGCCACCGTAGGGCCGTGCGGTCACCACGAACCAGCCGGGGTGGCATCGTGGACACGTGCCGAACGAGATCCGGGAGGGGTTCCCTGTCGACCCGTCGAACGACGTGTCGATCGAGGCCACCGGCAACGCGACGCTCGTCGCCCGGCTCGTGCGCGAGGCTTGGGCGGAGACGGTCGATCCGCGTTCGTCGGGCCACCTCGTCTCCGGCGATCACGTCACCGCAGCGCTCGAGCGCGGGGCAACGGCCATCGTTGCCCGGCTCGACCACATACCGATCGGCTGTGTGATCGCGGCACCGGCACCCGACGGGCGGACCGTCGAGATCAGCAAGCTCGCCGTTTTGCGCGGGCATCGGGGTCGGGGCATCGCGGCGGGGTTGATCGACGAAGCGGCCCGCTTCGCCTTCGGCCTACGGGCCGAACGGCTCCTGCTCGCGGTCAGCGCGTATCAGCCTCGCCTCACCCAGTTCTACGTCCGCCACGGGTTCGTCGTCGCCCCGAACGAGGTCTATCTCGGAGCCTCACCGTCGAGTCCGACGCCCATCGTCATGACCCGAACGCCGGTCCTGCCCCCGTTCGACCTGAAGATTGATCCGGTCGGTGCTGCGGTCAGCGCCCTCGGTCGCGGCGGTCTGGTCGTGCTTCCGACGGAGACCGTCTACGGGCTCGGCGCGAACGCACGTGATCCCCTTGCCCTTCGCCGGGTGTTCGCGGCGAAGGGCCGACCGGTCGACCACCCACTGATCGTCCACCTCGCCGATGCTTCTCAGATCGACGACTGGGCGGTGGAAATCCCCGATGATGCCCGAGCGCTCGCCGCCTCGTGCTGGCCCGGACCGCTTACCCTCGTCCTCCACCGGCACCCTTCGGTACCCGACGAGGTCACGGGCGGTCGTGACACCGTCGCCGTCCGGGTTCCGTCCCACCCTCTTGCCCTCGCCGTGCTCGGATTGTTCGGTGGTGGGATCGCCGCGCCGTCGGCCAACCGCTTCGGCCGGGTGTCGCCGACCACCGCGGCCGACGTCCGTGCCGATCTCGCCGATGCGCTCGTCGCTGGTCTCGACGTCGTGCTCGATGGCGGGCCGTCGTCCGTGGGCGTCGAGTCGACCATCGTCGAATTGGTCGGCGAGGTCCCACAGTTGCTGCGGCCGGGCGGCCTCCCGGTCGAGCGGGTCGAGGAGGTCCTGGGCCGCGGGGTCCTCCGTGTGCCGACGGGTCCGGTGCGGGCGCCGGGGATGCTCGCTGCCCACTACGCACCGGCGGCTGCCGTGCGAGTCGTCACCAACAACGGTATCGCCGCCGCGCTGGTCCAAGCCCTCGCTCCCGTGGGGTTTCTCGGACCCCGTTCGACACCGCTTCCCGCTGATGTGGTCCGGCTCGACGCCCCCGAGCCGTTTCGTGCCGACGCGCTGGCGCCGCTGCTGTACAGGTCGCTGCGGCTAGCGGACGCGCTCGGATTGGCGACCCTTGTC
The DNA here is from genome assembly GCA_031431255.1 of Acidimicrobiia bacterium. Lineage (GTDB taxonomy): Bacteria > Actinomycetota > Acidimicrobiia > Acidimicrobiales > JANYDT01 > JANLQX01. The sequence continues at coordinate 5,907 of JANPDB010000173.1, forward strand.
GTCGTCGCTCCCGAGGGCGAGGGTCTCGGCCCAGCAGTCCGGGATCGTCTGACCCGCGCCGCCCACGGAACCAACGGGCACCCAAGTCAGTAGTGAGGCGAGCTCGGCCTCGTTGCCGCGCCGATCGGGCGCGATCACAAGGGGCCGGGAGTGTGCAGGATTGCAGGAGGCGCGCGTGAACCGCCCAGAGGTGCGTGTGGCCGCGTCGGTTCTGAGCGGTGGCTAGCGACCGATCGAGTTGGGCGAATGATGCGGACGCGTGGGAAAGTGGACGATCCGAAAACTTGACCAGCTGGTCAAGTTCTGCCCGCCTTCGAGGAGTTCCCATGCCCACTGCTGTGATCGTCGACGCCATTCGCACGCCTCTCGGACGCCGGAACGGCAAGTTGAAGGACTGGCATCCCGTCGACCTCGCCGCCGAGACCCTGAAGGCCATCGTCCAGCGCACCGGCATCGACCCGGCCCTCATCGACGACGTCGTCATGGGCTGCGTGATGCAGGTCGGCGAGCAGGGTCTCAACATCGCCCGCAATGCCGTTCTCGCCGCCGGCTGGCCCGAGTCTGTCCCCGGTACGACGGTCGATCGCCAGTGTGGTTCCTCCCAGCAGGCGGCCCATTTCGCCGCCCAGGGCGTGATCGCCGGGGCCTACGACATCGTGGTGGCGGCGGGCGTCGAGAACATGAGCCGTGTCCCGATGGGTGCATCGGTGGCGTCCGGCCCGGGCAAGCCGATGGGTGATCTCGTCGCCGAGCGCTACAAGCCGGTTGGTGGTCTGGTGCCCCAGGGCATCTCCGCTGAACTCATCGCCGAGAAGTGGGGTCTCTCCCGCGACGA
>JANPDB010000174.1:0-2363 GCA_031431255.1 Acidimicrobiia bacterium
GGACCATCAGCGCAACGTTCGGCGTGGCGGCGAGACCACCGCACGCGACCGAGACCGACGAGCTCTTCCGCTGCGCAAACGAGGCGCTCGCTCGTGGCAAGCGCGATGGCGGGGGACGAGTTGCGATCTACGTCGAAGAGAAGATGGTCCTCAAGAGCAACTACTACTCGAGAGGGACACTCGACCGACTTTCGAAGCTTGCCGGGCGCATGAACCGCACCGAGGCCTCTCTCCTTCGTGAGGCGCTCGATGACCTCATCCAGAAGCTTCGCTGAATAGGACAGGGACGGGCACGATCGCTTCATCCGCCACCGGGTTGCGCCCGGCGAACCAACCCAGCAGCTCCGTACCCGAAAACATCATGCGCAGTGCAGCGGCGCCCTTGCGATCGGAGTCCGAGCACGACGCTCCACCTACTCAGAGAGCTTGTGGGCTGAGTTCCTCTCTGAGCGATTCCGTGACCGCACCAAGGCACCCGATCGAACGGCCTGTCTGATCGTCAGCCGGACAGCCTCACGAGCGCGGCAACGGTGTTCATGTTTCGAGCTGTGCCCTTCGCCGCTGCGGGGATCTTCAGCTTCGACCCGCCCATTCCATCGCCGTAGTGCACGTAGATCACGCGTTGTCCGAGGGCCAGGTCCTCGTTCTGTCGGCCGGTCACGCGGTGGAGCGCCGAGGGCGGCGGGGGGCCGTCGAGGAAGATCGCCATCGTGTGATTCGGAGCGTGATCAGCAAACGGATTCTCGGCCAGGACGGTCGCGATCTCTTCGGGGGTGAGCACAACCACCCCGACGGGCTTACCGGCGTACGTCGCCAGCGACTCCTCGAGTGACGCTTTCACGTCGGATGCCGACTCCGCAGTGGCGAAGACCACATTGCCGCTGGCGATGTAGGTCCGAACGTTGATGCATCCGATGCCCTCGCAGATCGGCGAGGACCTCCACATCAGCGTGAGCACGGTGAAGTTCCACCTCGCCAGCCTGATGACCAAGCTCGCCGTGAGGAATCGGGTCGAACTCGCTATGTGGGCATACGAGACCAAGCGGGTGAAGTAAGGACATATCGAACCGAAGTCGCTCGGTGTGGAGATGCTGCGCCGGAAAAAGACCCTCGGGGCCATGAGCCTCGAGCGTCGTTCTCCGGCACAGGCGACGGTTGGCCGCCACGGTTAGCTGCGATGTGCAGCGACCCTTGCTTCCAACTTGTCGATTGCCATCGACCAGCCCTGCCCACCAGGAGAGTCGGCGGGAACGCCGATGTGGGTCATGGTCATCTTCGTGCGGTTGCCAAGGTCTTCGAGCTCGACCACGATCGAGGTCTCCATGTGTGAGCCGGCGGGCATGCCCATCTGCTCAGCGATCATGGGTCTGCCGTCGGCATCGGCCATGCTCTCCGTGTAGACGAGGCGGGTCTTCGGGGCGACTTCGAGGTACTCGCCGACGAAGAACATCTGCATTGGACCTCGTGGGGTCTCCATCGCCATTGTGATGTGGCGTCGGCCTCCGACTCGGACGTCCATTTCTGCTTTCGGGATCTTGGCCCCCATGGGGCCGTACCAGTTGGCGAAGTGTTCGGCGTCGGTCCACATCGCCCAGATGAGGTCGATCGGTGCGCTGAAGGTGCGTTCGATCCGGACGTCTTTGGTGTCAGTCATTGGTCATCACGCTTTCTGTGTTTGGAGTTCTGGAGCGCAAGCACGTAGTCGTCCATGCGGTCGAATCGGTCATCCCAGATGTGCCGGTATTGCTCGGCCCAACCGGCGACAAGGGCAAGTGAAGAGGCGTCGATCGCGCACGGACGAAATTGGGCTCGCCGACCACGCGTGATGAGGCCGGCATGCTCGAGCACCTTGATGTGCTTGGAGATTGCCGGGAGTGTCAGTTCGAACGGTGCGGCGAGTTCGTTCACGCTTGCCGCGCCCTCAGCCAGTCGGGCGAGGATCGCCCGCCGCGTCGAGTTCGCCAGGGCCGCAAACGTCTCATCAAGCCGTGAATCGTCGAGCGTTTCGTTCGCTATCGCCATCGGGACTCCTTCGAACTTTCCGTACCCTCTAATTAACCAACATGGAAAGTACGCTGAGAAAGAGGATCTGTCAACCGTTCACGCGAGCCGGGTCCGAAGAGGTAAGCGAAAGCCCGTCGACATCGACAGAACGCCCACGCCCTCAGCGGGAGTGGCCGTCGCATTCCAGTACGGTCGGTCGACGCGCGTCGGTCAGTGGGACGCGATCCGAGTCGAACCTCCGACGAGGCGGAGAAACCACCCGAACGGGTCAGCGTCACGGCCACCGGGATTGCGCTTCACCGACGGACCAGGCGGGGCCGTACTGTTGATCGCGTGAGGATCGAAGTGCTCTCGGTGCC
>JANPDB010000175.1:0-8501 GCA_031431255.1 Acidimicrobiia bacterium
GGGCTACGTGCTCGCGGTTGAAGTGTCGGCGCGCATCGGTATGGCCGCCAACGGCGGCTTTCACGAGGTCGGCTTCCATCCAACCGGTGTGGCGGGTGCATTCGGCTGCGCAACCGCGGCAGCGAAAATGGAAGGCCTCCCGGCGAAGCTGATCGCGTATGCCCAAGGCTTTGCCGGTTCCACTTCGGCCGGTCTCCTCGAGTTCCTCGATGACGGTTCATGGACGAAACGGGCACACCCTGGCCTGGCGGCGTCGAACGCGATCACTGCAGCGGCTTTCGCACGCCAGGGATTTCGGACTCCGCTGCGCGTCTACGAGGGTCGCTTCGGATTCTTCAACACCCACCTGCAGAACAAGGTGCCCGATCTGGCGGCATGCACCGAGGGCCTGGGTGAGACCTGGGAAGTGTTGAACAACGCCGTGAAGCCATTCCCGGTGTGTCATTTCACGCACGCCTTCGCCGATGCCGCGATGATCATCGTGAAGGGCAACGGCATCGCCCCTGGCGACATCGCCAAGATCGACGCCTACATTCACCCGACTCCAGGGCAGGTCGTGTCGTACCCCGCGGAGAAGAAGCTCCTGCCGAAGAGCGACTACGACGCGAAGTTCTCGCTGCCCTACATCGTGGCCGCCTCGATCGTTCGCGGACAGTTCGGTCTCGCTGAATTGGAGAACGACGCCATCGGTGATCGGGAGATCCTCGATCTCGCGGCGAAGGTCACCTGCTTCGACGATCCGGAATCCGGATTCCCCAAGCATTACAGCGGTGCGCTCGAGATCACCCTCCACGACGGGCGGGTGTTTGCCCATCGCGAACAGGTCAACCGTGGCGCCGATGAGCGACCGCTGAGCGCCGACGAGATCATCGTGAAGTTCCAGGACAACATGCGGACCGCGACCTCACGCGAGATCACCCATCGCGTGCAGGACCTCGTCCTCGGCCTCGACACGATGGCCGACAGTCGAGTGCTCGGGCAGGCCCTGCGCGGATGAGCGTTCAGTTCGGGCTCTTCCTCACCAACCAGCATCCGGTCGGTACCGACCAGGTAAAGGCACTACGGGAGCAGATTCGCGTTGTTCATGCTGCCCGTGATCAGGGCTGGGACATGTTGTGGGCCGGCCAGCATTTCCTCGCCGAGGGAATGACCCACATCCAGCCCCTCGCCTACCTCGCCCGGCTCGCTCCCGAGACCGGCAGCATGCGCGTCGGGATCGGCATCAACCTGCTCTCGCTGCTCAATCCGCTTGAAGTGGCCGAGAACTACGCCGCGCTCGACGTCGTCCTCGAAGGACGCCTGATCTATGGCGTCGGGCTCGGGTACCGCGACAAGGAGTACCAGGCATTCGGCCTGTCGAAGAAGGGACAGGTACACCGTCTCGAAGAGAACCTGCGCATCGTGACCGAGCTGTGGTCGGGCAGGGAGGTCCACGCCGATCTGCCCTGGTGCCAACTCGACGGCGCATCGCTCACGTTTCTGCCAGTGCAGCGGCCGAGGCCCGAAATCTGGATGGCGGCGAACTCCGACGCTGCCGTCGAGCGGGCCGCCAGACTCACCGATGCGTGGATGATCAATCCCCACGCAACCACCGAGACGGTGCTGCGCCAGATCGACCTCTTCAACACGGCTGCACAGGCCTGTGGGCGAAGCGATGTCACCACGCTTCCCTTGATGCGGGAAGTGTTCTGCGCCCCGACCCGCGAAGAAGCCATCCGGCTTGCTGCGCCGTATCTGTCGGCGAAGTACAAGGTCTACGCACAATGGGGCCAGGACAAGGTCATGCCCGACAAGGACGACTTCGCCGCCGCATACGAACAGCTGTCGGAGCAGCGATTCGTGGTCGGGTCGCCCGACGACGTGATCGCTGAGCTCGCACCGTGGCGCGCTATCGGGGTGAACCAGTTCATCATCCGCACCCACTGGATCGGCATGCCCGTCGAGTCCACGTTGCAGTCCATCCGACTCATCAGTGAACACGTGATGCCCGCCCTCCGGGCGTGAGACCGGTCAGGATGAAATCGTATGGGCACTGACCGCACCGAAGAGGCCCACGACGATCCCGCGGGTACGGCCGAAGAGATCGGCCCGCTGGCGATCGAGCGCATTCGGCCGGCGTACCGGCAGGTTGCCGACCAGCTTCGGACGAACATCGTCACCGGTGTCCTGATCCCGGGACAACGCCTGCCCATCGAGCCCGAACTCGCGAAGGTGTTCGGCGTCAGTCGATCGACGATCCGCGAGGCTCTGGGGAACCTGACCTCCAGTGGTCTTGTGGTGACCCGTCGCGGCGTGAACGGCGGGACCTGGGTCGCCGTTCCCTCGACCGACCAAATCAAGGGCTACCTGACCGACTCGATCGGCATGATGATGCACGCGGAGACACTCAGCGACGAAGGCATACTGGAAGCGCGCTTACTTCTTGAGGTTCCCGTCGCCGGTCTTGCTGCGCAACGGCGGAACGATGACCAGCTCAGGCGACTCGGGGATGATGTCGTTCGGGGAAAGGCGTCGGAAGCCGAACACCGCTCACGCGGGCGGTCGTTCCACCTCACGATGCTCGAGGCAGCCGGCAATCCTCTGCTCGACCTCATGGCTCGCCCGATCTTCGACGTGTTGACCACCCGATTCGTGGCCCGCGCCTCCTCTCCGGCGTTCTGGAAGAAGGTCAACCACGAGCACCGCCTCATCCATGAGGCAGTCCTCGTGGGAGATGCCAAGACCGCCGAGTTGACGATGCACGAGCACGTGCACCATCTCAACTCGGTGTATCAGAAGATCGACCACTAGCCGGCCGCGTGCCGTCGTTTCGGAAAGCTTCCATGCGCCCGCTCGAAGACATCAGGATCATCGCCGTCGAACAGTTCGGGGCCGGTCCGTTCGGCACCGTCCATCTGGCCGATCTCGGCGCTGATGTCATCAAGATCGAAGATCCGAGGACGAACGGCGACGTCGGCCGATACGTCCCACCGTTCCAACACGGTGAGGACTCGCTGTTCTTCGAGACCTTCAACCGAAACAAGCGGTCGCTCTCGCTCGACATCACGAGCGCATCCGGTCGGAAGGTGTTCGAAGATCTCGTCTCGACCGCCGACGCGGTGGTCTCCAATCTTCGCGGCGACGTCCCGGCGAAACTCCGGATCCAGTACGAGCACCTCAAGCACGTGAACCCGAAGATCGTCTGCGTGTCGCTTTCGGGTTTCGGCAACGTCGGACCACGCGTCACCGAACCCGGCTACGACTACATCCTGCAGGGCATGTGCGGATGGATGAGTCTCACCGGCGAACCGAACGGGCCGCCGGCCAAGTCCGGACTCTCGCTCGTCGACTTCTCGGGCGGCTTCGTTCTCACTGGGGCAACCCTCGCGGGGATTCATGCGGCGCGCCGCGACGGAGTAGGGATGGACTGTGACCTGTCGCTCTACGACACGGCCATGAACCTGCTTTCGTATCCCGGCACCTGGGCGCTCACCGAGAACCACGTGATCGGACGCACCTCACGCTCGTCGCACCCGTCGCTCGTTCCGTTCGGCAACTACCCGACCTCTGACGGGTGGATTGTGCTCACCTGCGCCAAGGACAAGTTCTGGGAACGACTGTGCACGGCGATCGGTCGACCGGATCTCCTCGACGATGTCCGCTTCACCGACTTCGAACAGCGCCGTGTCAACAAGGTTGCGTGCGAGGCCGAGCTCGACAGTGCCCTACGTACACATACCACTGATGAGTGGTTGGAGATTCTCACGGCGGCTGGCGTGCCATGCGGTCCGATCTGGTCCATCGACCAGGCCGCCGCAGATCCTCACGCTACCGCTCGGCACGTGATCGCCGAAACCGACCACCCCCATTACGGGACCGTTCGCCAGTTCACCTCACCGATCCGGGTCGGTCCTCCGCGCATCGACCACGTGCGAGCGCCTTCACGCAACGAACACGCCACCGAGATCCTCACCGGGCTCCTCGGCTACGACGCCGAGCAGATCGCCGCGTACGAAGCAGACGGAGCCTTCGGCTCCTAGCGTCTCGTCGCCGAAGTCAGAAGCGGAGCCCGAGACCTTCGGCAATGGAGTTCCGCTGCACTTCATCGGCCCCGCCGGGAATCCGGAAGTTGCGGGCCAACTGAAAGAGCTTGTTGATCTCGGTGTCGCGCATGACGCCCGCGGCACCGTGGAGTTGCAGAGCGCGATCAGCAATTCGGTAGAAGCATTCGTCGTTGGTCAGCTTCACCGCCGAGATCTTGCGAATCTCCTCGCGGGGGCGCGGCGTCTTCCACCACGGCCCCGGATGGTCGAGTTCCCTCGCCACGGAGAGCGAGAGCGAGCGGGCCATCATCCAGTCGGCGTAGCTGTCGGCCACCATCCAGGCAATGCCCTGATTCGCGCCAAGCGGCTTGCCGCCGATCACTCGGCTCTTCGCCCGCTCGACCATGCGGTGGATCAGTAGCTGACCCCATCCCGAACACATCCCGCCCCTGCGCATCCGGGTCCAGTTGATCGAGGCCATCGCGATGTCGAACGCTCCACCGACTTCGCCGATGACGGAATCAGCGGGGAGGACAAGGTCGTCGAACATCACCTCGCCGGTGATGCCGTCGTTGAACATCGTCTGGTACACCTTGCCGGTCGAGAACCCTCGGGCCCGTGCCTCGTGGGTGTCGAACTGGAAGTACGTGAAGCTCCGCCGTCCGTTCCCCGGATGCGTGACCGCGAGCACCTGGGCCACGTCGGCCTCGAACGCGTTGGTGATGTAGGCCTTGTGGCCGTTGAGGACCCAGTCGCCGTTGCGCTGCACCGCGTTGGTCTTCATGTCGAACAGGTTCGATCCGGCACCGGGCTCGGTGATGGCGTGGAACGCGGTCTTCTCGCCACGGACGAGGGGAAGGGTGAACTCGTCGCGGTGGTGGTCGTGGGCGAAGATCACCCGGGGCGTCGCCCCTTCACTCCATGACAGGAGCGCCGGGTTCAGCCGAAGGCCGTAGCTGTAGACCCGTTCCTCGACCCACAGCATGTCCTCGCGGTCGTAGTCCCGACCCCCGATCCGGCTCGGAAGAAATGCACCGTAGAGCCCCGTCGCTCCCGACGCTCGCATGATGTGGCGCCGGGCCTCCCAGATCTCGGGATGGAGTCGGCCGTCGGTGTCGAGGTAGTCGTCGACACCGGCAAAGCGATGGGCGAGGGATTCCTCCAGCGGGGCAACGACCGTTGCGTAGAGCTGATCGACCTCGGCGAGGGTACCGACGAGGTGCTCGGGGACCGAGAAGTCGCCGGCTGTTGGGAAGTCGTCGGGGAGCGCCATCTCCCGATAATACATCTGAGGTTTTCCTCACCGGTAGCCGGCACCGCGCGACCCGCAGCGATCAGCGGAAGGGAACGGGCACGTCGGGAAGTGCGATCGTCGGGTACGCCGATGGACGGTGCCCGAGGAATCGGGGTCGATTGGCGTGTGAGCACATGAGAGGCAGCACATCCGACGCGGCGATGACACCGAGAGTCCCGCGGCGCGAAGTCTGCTCACCGAAAGCGGACACATCGTCAGGCCGGACGGAGGGCCCGGTGATGACGAACGGAGTCGGGTCGCCGGTGTGCAGCACCCCTCCGGACGCCGGGGTTGCGTGGTCACCGGTGACGGCGATGACCCAATCCGAGAAGGGGGGCCGCAGAAGCGCGGCAAGTTGGGCGTCGCACCATTCGACCGCCGCCGTCTTCGCGAGCGGATCCTTCATATGCCCCGCCTCGTCCGTGACCTTCGTGTGCACATGCACGAACTGTGCTCCGCGTTCCACGAGGAGTCTCGCCGTCTCCAGGGAATCGGCCAGCGACTGCTCACCAGCCTTTGCGTCGATTGCGTCCATGTCCAAGAGGCGTCCGAGCCCCCGGTAGAACGGACTCGTCGGCACCATCGCACCACGAAGTCCGGTGACCTCGGAAAACGACGGTACCGGGCTGATGACGCTGGCCCACTTCGTCGTGAGGGTGTCGAGGGCGGGAAGCCCGTTCGTGACGCGATCGTGATTCGCGGGATCTTCAGCCAGGGTCGCCCGTACCCAGCGGAGGTACTCGGCGAGGGCACTCGCCGTGGACTCAGACCCGGTGATTCCGAAATCGGAACCTCGCACAGCGAGCGGCTGCAACATCGGGTGAAGGTGTTCGAAGAACGGGTCGGTGTCGGTCACCGCTCCGACCTCGCCCGGCGGGCATGCCGTTACGGTGAGGATGCCTTCGCCCCGATTGAAGACCGTAAGTTCGAATCGATGGGTCGAGCTCTCATAGAGGCGAACCTTCTCGAGGAGTGCCCGGGCGACCTCTGGTTCGTCGCGCCGAACCCGTCCGGTGATCCAGATCCTGCCCGCAGCATCGATCGTGGAAGGACGAAGCGCGGCGAAGAGCAACAGTGACCCGGGCTCCGGCGACAGGCCGTGGCCGAGCGCTTCGAGACGGGTCCGCCCGGGAAAGGCGATCTCGGAAAAGCCGAAGAGCGACCAGTGGGCGATCTCGCTCGCGGCGGCGCGACCCCAGCCGAGCGGCACGTGCACCCCCGATTCTCCGCGGCGGGCCAGGGCATCCAACACCGGGGTGCGTGCCGCTTCCGTGGCGGTGCGCGGAAGTCCGTTCGGCCCGTCCGCCAATTCTGCATGCGACCGATCACCCAGCCCGTCGAGGATCACGAGGATCATCGGACAACGGTCATCCGGTGGCCTCGGATGGTCCTCGCCGTAGTGCAGTGGTGAAGCGGCCCCCGTCATCGTCCGCCCTGACCTCCGCCGCGGAGGTGACGGTCAGCCGTCGCCATCGACCCGTCCGCCAACCACGCCTCGATCAGGCTCGAAACTCCCGCCGGAACGTCGTGGGTCCAGGATCGGTCCCCCAGACACATGCGGCCTCGGATCGACGAGCCCGACACTTCGCAAGGAACAGCGGGAACCGATCGCACCGGGAACTGCGTCGCCAGTTCCCGCATCTTCCGCGACTCCCAGGGTCCTCGCGCCCGCACCCAACACTCAGTGCCTTCTGGGAGGTACGACGACCAGAGACCAGGTTCGTGGATCGGGAACGGGGTGATCCGTACTCGCCCGAGGACACCGAGAGGTTCGAGGGCGGCACGCACGAGTTCGGCCCGCTGACCATAGGTGAACGGGTTGGCCTGGTCGGTGTGTCGATGCGGCGCTTCGTCGACCGGAGTTCTCCACGCCGGTTCCGCGTTGGTGATGGCCACGATGAGTTGCCGGCCCGAGTCGAGCACCGCTTCGGCCAAGGAGAGATGATCACGGTGAAACGGTTGGAACCGGCCGATCACGCAACCCCACGATGCGGAGGAGTCGTCGCGCGCCATGGAGTCACTATCTTACGAGTCTGTTAAAACCTCTGAGGAATCGTGTGGGCGAGTTGTCGCTACTCGGGGCCGTCAGTAGAGTTCGGTAGCTCAGTTCCCCCCTACAGGAGGCTTTTCCCATGGACTTTGGCGTCTTCATCCCGATCGGTAACAACGGGTGGATCATCTCGAAGAACTCACCGCAGTACATGCCGAGCTTCGAACTCAACAAGCAGATCACCCTTGCTGCGGAGAAGCACGGCTTCGAGTTCGTCCTGTCCATGGTCAAGCTTCGCGGCTTTGGCGGGGAGACCGAATTCTGGGATCACAACCTCGAATCGTTCACGCTCATGGCCGGCCTCGCCGCAGTGACCGAGAAGATCAAGCTCTACGCATCGACCGCCATCCTCACGCTGCACCCGGCAATGGTCGCCCGCATGGCGGTCACCATCTCCGACATCTCGAAGGGCCGTTTCGGCATCAACATCGTGTCGGGCTGGAACATGAGCGAGTACCAGCAGATGGGCGTTTGGCCGGGTGACTCGCACTTCGCGAACCGCTACGAGCACTCGTCGGAATACGTCGCGATCATGAAGGACCTCTGGGAGAACGGCCGTAGCTCGATCAAGGGGGACTTCTACCAGCTCGACGACTGCATGGTGCAGCCGAAGCCGACCGCACACATCCCGATCGTCGGGGCGGGACAGTCGGAGCGGGGCATGCAGTTCTGCGCCGAATACGGCGATTACAACTTCATCGTCACGCCAAGCGACCTCGAACTGATGCGCTCGATGAGCAACCAGCTTCAGGAAGCTGCGGCAAAGACCGGCCGCAAGGTCGGCGCATACGCCCTCAACATGATCTTCATCAAGGACACCGATGCGGAAGCAGAGGCCTATGTGCAGTACTGCAAGGACGGGGCCGACACCGATGCCCTCGCGTTCATGATGGGTATGGCTGCAGCCGACGTCAACGCCAGCGAGACCAGCACGGCGCGTCAGATCCTCCAGGACATGCAGAACAACTGCATGTTCAACATCAACGTGATCGCCGGCTCCCCGGCCACCGTCGCCCGCAAGGTCGACGAGATCGCCGCCATTCCCGGTGTCGCGGGAATGATGTTCACGTTCCCCGATTTCGTGGAAGGTGTCGAGCGATTCGGCACCGAAGTGATGCCGCTGCTCGTCTGCAAC
>JANPDB010000176.1:0-2050 GCA_031431255.1 Acidimicrobiia bacterium
GGGCTCACCGCACAGGTTCCCGTCCTCCGTCACATCGAGCGAGCCCAGCGGAGGGTGTTCCGCTTCTTCGAGGACCACGGTTCAACCCATTCCATGCTGGCGCACGCCGCAGGCGCGGAGGCCGTTGCGTTCTTCACGGCCCGATGGGTTGATCGGCGGCGCCACTCGCTCCTCGGTGATGCCAGCGGGCCGGTCGCGACGATGTTCGTGTGGCACCTCGCTGAAGAGGTGGAGCACAAGGACGTGGCTTTCGACCTGTACCTCGCGAGCGGCGGGGGACGCGCCCGGTATCTCCTCGGCATCGTCAGCGCGCTGATGATATTCGCGCTTTCCGTTCTCGCAACGAGCGCCGTGCTTCTTCTCCGGGAACGTCAGTGGTGGCGGCCGGCCGTGCATGCGCGGATGTGTTGGTGGTCGCTGTCGTTCGTCTTCGAGGTGCTTCCGCTCCTCGGTCTGTGCCTCCTGAAGGATCACCACCCGTATCGATGGTCCGACCCCGACTGGCTGGCCCAGTGGCTGGCGGTCTACGACCGCCGAGGCGGCGAAGCACCGACATGGAATCGCGACACCCTCGACGGTGTCTGGACCAACGAGCCGTTGAACCCGATCGTGCGGCCGGCGGACTCCGTCCTTACGACCGCCTGAGCCATCCGCCACGGACGGCCTCGGCCGGGCGGTACGGGGCGGTCAACGGACGGAGGCCCCCAGTCGGACGGAGAACCGCTCGAGGGGCACGAAGCGGACGACGCGCAGCCAGATCCACGCGATCGGTGGGAGCAGTGCCGCGGCAACGATGCCATCGAGCCACCAGTGGTTCCCGGTGAGGACCACAGCCAGGCACGTGAGGACGAGGTGAGCGACGCCGACCACCCGACCGCGACGCCCCCCGACCTGCCAGAGCGCCCACGCGATCAACGCTGCCCATCCGACGTGGATGGACGGCATGGCGGCCAGCTGATCCGACACGCCGCGCCCGAAGGCCCCGTAGACCGACTGTTTGTAGGCCATGGCCGTGTCGACGAAGCCGAGCTCGGGGAGCAGTCTGGGCGGCGCGACCGGCACCAGACGTATCAGTACGTCGGCACCGGTGGACAGCGCGAGGAGCGCCCGCCAGTAGCCGTAGTCGGACCGACGCCGGAAGAACATCCAGAAGAGGAACGCGATCATCGCCGGCACATGGGCGATTGCGTAGTAGCCGTTCATGAACTGGACGACAGGTGACAGGCCGATGACGCGATCTTGGAGCCAACGTTCTGACCCGAGCCCGACCGCCCGCTCGAAATGCCAAATTTGCAGGCCGCGCTCGGCGGCCCCGTCGAGCCGAACGTCGACCCGGTTGAACAGCCGCCACATCGTGTAGAGCGTGAAGACGCACGCGGCCTCCCGGCTCGGGCTCGCAACCGCCGGAAAGCGGCCCTGCGCCACGAGGCTCACCCCGAAGAGAACGAAGGCACAGACTGCTGCGATGTTCGCCGGAAGCCACATTGGGCGAACATCTTGCCTGCTCCGCTCAGCCCTTTGTGGCTAGTTGGCGCCACGTTGTCGAGTTGGCGACGTCGTTTCGGCGACAACTCGGCGCCAACCCGCCACACGGCCGGCCACACAACCGGTCCAGCGGCGAAGAGCGCTATGAGGCGATGGGTGCTCCGAGCAACTGCGTCTTGAGCTCTCGTTTGACGAACTTGCCGTTCGCGTTGCGGGGAATCGGCTGATCGAGGATCCAGATCCGGGCGGGCACTTTGTACTTGGCGATGCGCTCGCCGAGGAAGGCCTGGAGCTCCTCCTCCGTGACCACGGCGCCGGGGTGCGGGAGCACGGCGGCGGCAACTTCCTCGCCGAGGCGCTCGTCGGGCATACCGAACACCGCGGCCTCGGCGACTGCTGGATGGAGATAGAGCGAGGTCTCCACCTCTGAGCAGTAGACGTTCTCTCCGCCGCGCAGCACCATGTCCTTGGCCCGGTCGACGATGTAAACGAAGCCATCGTCGTCGATCCTGGCGATGTCACCGGTGTTGAACCAGCCATCGCGAATCGCGTCGGCAGTCGCCTC
>JANPDB010000177.1:0-6441 GCA_031431255.1 Acidimicrobiia bacterium
ACGCAGGTGATCTCCGACGACGAACTCGAGATGATCCACCTGGCCTCGCTGGAAGTTCTCGAGCGCATCGGCATGGACGTGCTGAATGCCGACGCCCGCGATCTCTTCGCCAAGGTCGGCGCCACGGTCGACGGTGAACGCGTGCGAATCGGACGGGACGCCGTCGAGGCCGCGATGGCCACGGCGCCTGCGGAGTTCACCCTGCACGCGACGAATCCCGATCATTCGCTCCGGGTCGGTGGGAATTGGGTGGCGTTCGGCTCGGTGGCCAGCGCGCCGAACGTGTTCGACCGCGACAACGGTCGGCGGATCGGCAATCGCCACGACTACCAGAACCTCATCCGGCTCGGGCAGATGCTCAACACGGTGCACTTCTTCTCGGGATACCCGGTCGAACCGATCGACCTACATGCGTCGATCCGTCACCTCGACGCGACTTTCGACGCGCTCACGCTGGCCAACAAGCCGATCCACGTGTACTCGCTCGGAGCGGAACGAAACCGCGACGTGATCGAGATGGTGCGCATTGCGCGCGGCATCGACGATGACACGCTCGAGCGCGAACCATCGCTGTTCACGATCATCAATACGTCGTCGCCGCTACGCCTCGACCTGCCGATGGCAACGGGGATCATCGAGATGTCGAAGCGCAATCAGGTCGTGTGCATCACTCCTTTCACCCTTGCTGGCGCGATGGCGCCGGTCACTGTCGCCGGTGCCGTCGCACAGCAGAACGCCGAAGCACTCCTCGGCATGACGCTCACCCAGCTCGTCCGTCCCGGTTCACCGGTGATCTACGGCGGTTTCACGTCGAACGTCGACATGCAGTCGGGCGCTCCGGCGTTCGGCACGCCGGAGTTCATGAAGGCGGCGATGATCGGCGGGCAGTTGGCGCGCCGGTACAGCGTCCCGTACCGATCGTCCAACGTGTGTGCGGCCAACGCGCTCGATGCCCAGGCCGCGTACGAGTCGGTCTTCTCGCTGTGGGGCGCGCTGATGGGGGGCGTCAACTTCCTCATGCACGGCGCAGGCTGGATGGAGGGCGGCCTTCACGCGAGCTACGAGAAGATGATGCTCGACGCCGAGTTGCTGGGGATGATGGAGTCGTTCCTCGAGCCGCCGGTCGTCAACGCCGCCGAGATCGGGATCGACGCGATGGCCGACGTCGGACCCGGTGGTCACTTCTTCGGGACGCAGCACACCCAGGATCGGTTCCGGACGGCGTTCCACCATCCGATGCTCAGCGACTGGCGCAACTGGGAGACGTGGGTCGAAGCGGGTTCCCCGACCACCTTCGACCGGGCCAACGCGATGTGGAAGAACATGCTCGCGGCCTACGAACCGCCAACCACGCTCGATTCGGCTCGTCACGACGAGCTCGCCGCATTCGTTGCCCGGCGTCATGCCGAGGGCGGCGTGCCGACAGACTACTGATCGGGTCCGATCAGGGCCGCGACAGCACGACGTCGTCGACGAGGAACGACGCCGATCCACTGCTCACCTGGAAGTTGACGGCGGTCACCGAGGTTGAGGAGGTGAAGCGAACGGTGATGCGATTCCATCCGTTCACCGCAGGGTCAACGGTCGCTGTCGTTCTGGTCGTCGGGAATGGCCCGGTCTTGACCAACACGGCGGTGGGCGTGTTCGCGGCCGACTTCACCCACGCGGTGAGGGTGTACGCATCGTTCGTCGCCGCGTAGGGCCGCAGGGCGAGCGTCGCCGTTCCGCCGGAGGCGAGGAGCGCGAATGACCCCGACCGCGGTGTCGCCGCGAGAGAGATCCGCTGTTTCCCTGAGATCGACCAGCCGGCCGTCGAAACGGATTCGAAGGTCCAGGTGGCAACCGGAACCGATGGCGGACTTGTGGTCGTGGTGGTTGTGGTGGCTGGTGCGAGCGTCGTTGTTGTGGTGGCCGTGGTGGTTGGTGCGGTTGTGGTGGTTGGTGCGGTTGTGGTGGTTGGTGCGGTTGTGGTGGTTGTGGTGGTTGGGGGGATCGTGGTGGTTGTGGTGGTTGGGGGGATCGTGGTGGTGGTTGGCGCCAGCGTCGTTGTTGTCGTCGCGGGCGAGGTTGTCGTCGTTCCGGCCGCGATGGTTGTGCTCGTCGGAGCGATTGTGGTTGTCGCCACCAGCGTCGTCGTGCTCGTTGTGCTCGTCGTACTTGTCGGCGAGGGCGGTGTGGCCGTGCTGATGGTGACGTCATCGACGGTCATCGGTGACTCGCCGCCGTTGAGCCCGATGAACACGGTCGACACACCCGCCGGCACGGTGAACACCGACGTGAAGCGGTTCCAGCCGTTGTCGGGAGCAAAGGTGATGGCCGCTGCCGGAGTGCTCGAGCCCCAGAATTGCACCTCGCCCAGATTGAAGGTGGCGACGTCGTTGCGGGAGTATCCCTGCAGCGTGAACGTCTGACCGGGGGTGAGACCGTTCACGACAATGCCAGCGGTCGCGTAGATCCCGGTGGTCAGTCGCAACGCTCCGGTACCCGAACGGGGACTTGTCGTTGTTCGGGTCACGGTGCCGGTGCCGAACCAACTCGTCCAGCCCTGCGTGCCGTTCTCGAAGTCCCAGCGGTTCGTGACGGTCTGGCCAACGGTTGTCGTCGTGGTGGCCGCGATCGTTGTCGTGGGTACCGCGGTGGTCGTTACGGAATCTGCGATCGTCGTGGTGGTCCCGGGTGTCGTCGTCGTCGTGACTGCAGGGAGGGTGGTGGTCGTGACGGAGGAACTCGGGGCGGCAATCGTAATGTCGTCGAACGTCGTAGCGGCGGTACCGCCGTTGAGGCCGACATAGACGGTGGTGGTCGCGGCAGGCACGGTGAATGTGGCCGAGAACGCATTCCACGTGCCGTCGAGGACGAACGCGATCGGCGCCGATCCCTTCGATGTGGCACCGGCGTAGAACTGGACCTCGCCGACGTAGTACGACGGCGCGTCGCTTTGGGCGAAGCCCTTCAAGGTGTAGGTGACGCCCGGGGTGAGGTTCGAAACAACGCCGACAACGGTTGCCGGACTCGCCCCGGTGATACGCAGCGCGCCTGTTCCGGTGTGGGGCGCGTTCGTCGTGACTGACGTTGTGCCGCCGCCGTACCAGGGCCCCCAACCCTGTGTCGTGCCGTCCTCGAAGTCCCAGCGGTTGGTGACTGTTTGACCGACGGGAATGGTCGTCGTCGACGCCGGCATCGTCGTGGTCGGAGGCGCAGTCGTCGACGGAGGGCCAGCAGGATCGATCATCGCGTTCATCAGGTTGCGGGTCATGGTCTGGATCCGTCCGTCGATCCCCCAACTGGCGTTCGAGAGCAGCCACGGCCAGTAGATGGTCGAGGCGTTGAAGACGAGAGCGTTGCCCTTCTGGTGGATCGTGGACTGCTGTTTCGATCCAGCCTGTGGTGTCGAATCAGAGAGCGTGACGAGACCCGCCGGGCTCGAACCATTGTCAAACGCGCGGTCCCACTCGTAACCGACGACCTTTTGGATCTGATCGCCGTTGGCGAGCCCGGTGCCGGCGTAGATCCAATGGCTGGCATTCGCAACCGTCCAGGGGACGGAGTTCCCGTAGGCGAAGTCGCCCTCGTACATCGAGCCGAGGAAGCCGTTCTCCGGCCGGTTCACGGGCGCGTCGCGGAATCTTCCGGTGGTCGTTGCTCCTTGGATCGGGTCGCTCCCCGCGTTCTCCTTGTACGAAACGATTGTTCGGGAGGGTCGCCCGTCGGCTGCGTTCTCGTATCGGACCTGCCAATACATGCTGTTGGCGCCGAAGAACGCAGCATGCTTGCCGGCGGCCACCGCACCCTCCAGGTTGTTGCGCATGGCCGGGGTCCAGTATTCGTCGTGGTATCCAGAGATGAACGCCCGGTGGTTCGAGAGCAGCGAGGGGTTTGCATCGAGATCACTCGACGCTGCGTAGGTCACGTCGTACCCCTCGCGTTCCACGAACTGCGCGAGATAGGCGTCGCCCTCGAACAGGAAGCCCGCCCCGTCCTCGGCCGCGTAGGGGCGATCGAAGGAGATCTTGCGGGCCTGCACCCCTCCGGTCGAGTTGAAGGCGTAGAGGCTCTTGCCGCCCCAGTTGTTGTACGCCTGGTACGTGTTGAAGGGCGCGACGTGGACGAACGCTGCAGTCGACGCGTCGTCGCGGAGCACGAAGGGAATGTAGGACGAGGCTCCCGCCACGCCGGATTTGTGCAGGCTGGCCACGTAGAGTCCGCTCACCCACGAGGCGCTCGTGGCGAGTGTGTAGGTGGTCGGCCAGGTGAGCGCCAGCTTGCCGTCCGCATCGGGAGCAGGAACGGCACGGGACACGCCCGTCAATCCGGTGACACTGAGCAGCCGTCGCGAACCGACGCCGCCGTACCAGCCGAGGCGAAACACCTGGAGGTCGAGGTTGCCGACCTTCGAACTGATGGAAATCGGAAGCGTTGCCCCGGCGTTCACCGATTGGGCCGAGGCGTAGCCGACGATCTGGCCTCCGGTCGCGCTGTCGATCGCCGGAACCGGATTGCCGGGAAGGGCGTTCTCACCTGCGATCGCCGGGGCTGCGGCGAACGAGGTCACGGTTTGGACCGTGGCCCCGGTGGTGGGAAGGACCAGGGCGGCAAGCACCGCCGCCGCGACTCCAAGACGAAGCTGGCGCTTCGAGATTCGCGGTTTTCCGACGCGCCGTCCCGTCGACATCCCCGCACCTTAGTCCCTCGACACCCCCCGCTCAATGGGCCTGGCGACCCTGCATGGCGCGAGTGAGGGTTCGGCGCACCACCGAGGTTGGTCGCGGCCTCGCCTAGATTTAAACCCCTATGCCTGTTCAGGAATCACCGGTACTTCACGATCTTCACGGCCGCACGGACGGAGGAATGAAGTCGACCGCGCGGGTCGTCGTGATCGGCGGCGGTGTCGTCGGGGCCAGCGTGCTTTATCACCTGACCAAGGCCGGCTGGACCGACGTCGTGCTGCTGGAGCGCAAGGAGCTCACCCACGGCTCGACCTGGCATGCCGCAGGCGGGATGCACACGCTCAACGGCGATCCGAACGTGGCCAAGCTCCAGCAGTACACCGTCAATCTCTACAAGACGATCGAGGCGGAGTCGGGCCAGAACTGCTCGATCCACCTTCCCGGTGGCATCATGCTCGCCGACACCCCGGAACGGCTCGACTGGCTGAAGATGGCCCAGGCCCGTGGCCGCTACCTCGGCATGGGCCTGGAGATGATCTCGATGGCCGAAGCTGCCGAGATCCACCCGTTGCTCGATCCGAAGCATTTCTTGGGATGTCTTTACGATCCCGACGAAGGCCACGTCGACCCGTCTGGTGTCACCCACGCCTATGCCATATGCGCGCGTAACGCCGGAGCAGAGGTGTATCGCCACACCATGGTCGAGGCGCTCGAGCAGCGGACTGACGGCACGTGGACGGTGCGTACGAACAAGGGCGACATCCACGCCGAGCACGTCGTGAACGCCGGCGGACTGTGGGCTCGCGAGGTCGGGCGCATGGTGGGCATCGAGCTTCCGGTCCTCGCCTTCGAGCACATGTACCTGCTCACCGACGACATGCCCGAGATCGTCGAATACCGCGAGAAGCACGGCAAGGAACTGCCGATGTCGGTCGACTTCGCCGGTGAGTCCTACTTCCGTCAAGAGGGCGACTCGATGCTGCTGGGCAGCTACGAGTACGACTGCGTCGCGTGGTCGCCGAAACAGACGCCGTGGGAGTTCGGCGCCCAGCTGCTCACCCCCGATCTCGATCGTCTGGAGAAGCCGCTCAGCATCGCCTTCGAGCACTACCCGAAGCTGCAGGAAGTCGGCATCAAGCGAGTCATCAACGGTCCGTTCACCTTTGCTCCCGACGGCAACCCCCTGGTGGGGCCCGTCCGAGGGCTGCGGAACTTCTGGACGGCGTGCGGTGTCATGGCGGGCCTGTCGCAGGGCGGCGGCGTCGGCCTGGCGCTCGCGGCCTGGATGACCGAGGGTGACCCGGGGATGGACATCTGGGGCATGGACGTCGCGCGCTACGGCGACTACGCCACGCTCGGCTACACCGCGCAGAAGGCGAAGGAGAACTACCAGCGCCGCTTCCGTATCCAATTCCCGAATGAAGAACTTCCGGCCGGTCGTCCGCTGCTGACCACACCGATCTATCAGCGCCAGTGCGACGCCAACGCGGTGTGGGGTGCATCGTTCGGCCTCGAATCACCGCTGTGGTTCCAGGAGCCGGGCAAGGAGCCGGTCGAGAACGTCACCTTCAAGCGGTCGAACGCCTTCCCGGTGGTGGCCGCCGAATGCAGGAACGTGCGCGAGGCGGTCGGCCTCACCGAGGTCTCGAACTTCGCCAAGTACGAGGTGACCGGTTCGGGCGCCGAAGCGTGGTTGTCGACTCTGCTCACCCAGCGCATGCCCAAGGTCGGCAAGGTTGCGCTCACGGCGATGCTCAACCACCGCGGCCGCATC
>JANPDB010000178.1:0-3391 GCA_031431255.1 Acidimicrobiia bacterium
TCGATGGATCAGAATCTGATCGATTTCGAGCAGAGCTTCGTGCCGCTGCTCAAAGAAGCGAAGGCCCGTCACCTGCAGTATCGAGTTGAGCAGTGTCCGATGCCGGGCTGGACAGCCGGCGACAACTTCCACAACAACATCGCCTACGCGCCCGGAATGTGGATCGCGCTCCACCAGATCTGTGAGCGCAACGGTGTCGGTGATCAGTTCCGCATCCACTACGACCCGTCGCACGCAATCCTGATGGGTCAGGACTCCCGGTCGATCTTCCAGTACCTGAAGGACGCCGGTTATGGCTTCCTCATCGCCGGCATGCACGTCAAGGGTCAGGTGATCCATCCCAAGGGTGTCGCCGGCTGGGGATACGGCGGCCAGACCGTGCAACGTGGCGATTGGGTCGACGGTGAGGTGTCGGTCGATCCAGCCGATCTGGGGAACTCATGGAAGAAGCAGACGGTGCTGTGCGAGCACGAGCTACCCGGTACGGCTCGCCACGATCCGCTGGCCTATCTGCAGAATCGAACCGTCGATTGGCTCGATCATCAGCTCGCCGCTCGGGAGCTGCTCGACTTCGACCCGACGACCACACCGCTGATCGTCGAGCACGAATACGGCGCCGCCCGCGTGCAGGACAAAGCGCTCCTTCAGCCGATTCTGGCGGGCTCGATGGCGTTCACGAGGCACATCGATCGTGCCGCAGCATCGATGTTCGCCCTGCAGTCCGAGGTGTTGGCGGCGCAAGGAATCCCGGTGCAGGGCTTCGGACGTGAGGCGTTCCGCAGCTGAATCGTGAAGTTCGGTCGTGTCGAGTCCCGAGTCGTTGGCTTGACCTCTTCGGAGGCATTCGCATTGATCAACGACCGAACGCGTTTGCGGCCGTAGGCATCCAGTCAGGCACGGGGCGCGGCGGCCATCGCGTTGATTCGCTCGACGGCAACGTCACGTAGTGCCCGGCGTAGTTCCGCCCCCACCACGCTGATCGCCGTTCTGGTCAAGGTCTCGAGGTGGCTCGGGCCGGACACGGCGTCGCGGCCGGTGGGGGTCAGCCAATCGGGCGTGAAGTTCAAAGAATTCTTCAAGAAATCTTCCGCATCGTCCGATTCCCTGCCTGAGTGTCATACCCCCTTCGTACACTTGTACGCATGGACCTTGTCGATCCTTGCGAGCTGATGAAGGGATTTCGGTGTGTCGACCTTTCGTCGGCGGATGCCGTTGTTCTTCGCGGCGTCCTCGACGACATCCGCCGAGTTCGTGCCCGCTTCGATCACGTTGAAGCAGAGGTTGCCCGTCGTCTTCAGTCAACATCGGCCACCCCTGAGCGTGACGTTGCGAAGTCCGAACAGCGGGCGAACCGCCATGGCAGCAAGGTGCTGGGACGCGCCGCCGCGCTCGCCGAATCGCCACCACTGAACGACGCGTTGGCGTCGGGGGAGCTCGGTGGCGAACACGTCGACGTGTTCGCCAAGGTTCAGGACTCGCTCGAGGGTGCCGTGAAAGCAGGATTTCGGGAATACGCTCCCGAACTGATCAGGGCTGCCGCGGCGTCGGGATCCACGCCAGAGGAATTCGCGGCCAGCCTGCATTCGGCTGCCGAACGGATTGCCGCTGATGGCGGGATGGACCGTTTCGAGCGCCAGCGTCGAGCCACCCGTCTGCGCACGTGGACCGATCGGGCAACGGGGATGTGGCGGCTTTCCGGCTCGTTCGACCCCGAGTCAGGCGCGCGGATGCACGGCCGGATCGAAGCGGCGATGGCGGCGATGTTCGCGTCGAAGACCCCCTCCACGCCCACGGAGCCAGGCGAGAAACAAGACCATCTGCGGGCTCTTGCACTCCTCGCTCTGGCGTCCGGTGTCGGTGCTCCCGCAGGTAACCAACGCCGAACGCCCGTGCGAACCCAAGGACCCCAGGCGACCGGTTGCTCGAATCAAGCTGATCGACCTGATCGACCTGATCGACCCGATCGACCCGATCAAGCTGATGACACTGACGAATGGGATGTCTTCGGCGATGCGCTGACGACCGAGGTGAAACGATTCGGACGACCGGAATTCACTCTGGTCATCGACACCACGATGCTCGATCCCGACGGGAACCCGACGGTTGACTGGGGTATTCCGGTTCGGGTCCCGTGGGCGCGCGTCCAAGACCTCTGCCACAACGCCGCCATTCGTCCGGTCATCGTGCGCGAGGGAGCGGTCATCGATGCCGATGGTGAGCTCAACCTTGGCCGGACCACCCGACTTGCGAACCGAGCCCAAAGGCGTGCGCTCCGAGCGGTCTACGCAACCTGTGCCGTGCCGGGATGTTCCGTGTCGTTCAACCACACCAAGCCGCACCATGTGCACTGGTGGCGCAACGGTGGACCCACGGATTTCGCGAATCTCCTGCCTCTCTGCAGCAAGCATCACCATGCCGCCCACGAGGGCGGTTGGCGGTTCACCCTCGGGCCGGATCGTTCGTTGACGATCGAACTCCCCAGCGGGGAGGTCATGAAGACGGGGCCGCCGCGTCGACAGCCGGTGGCGGCGTGAGGTCCTTGGTCCCCGGAGTGTCGCGGCTACTCCAGCGCGACCAGAGCGGTTCTGCTGCCGGGTTGCCGGGTTGCCGGGTTGTCGGAGTGTCGGAGTGTCGGAGTGTCGGAGTGTCGGAGTGTCGGGCCTACTCCAGCGCGACCAGCGCGGCGTTCACGATCGTGTCGGTGTCGAGACCGTGGAGACGGTACGTGTCGGTGATCGAGGCCGATTGGCCGAACGTGTCGACGCCCAAGGCAGTGACGGGGGCGCCGAAGATCGATCCGAGCCATGCCATCGCGTGCGGCGATGCGTCGTGCACCGTGACCATCGGAGCATGACGCGACTCACCCCCGAAGAGCAGTGCGAGATGATCGTCAGCGCGCGTACGGCTTACCGAGGTGACTCCCGTGCGAAGCGCACCGCGCCAGGCCCGATACAACCGGTCGAGCGACGTGACGTCGACGACGCTGGCCGCCACGCCTTCGTCACTGAGTTGACGTGCCGCGTCGACGACTTCGGGCATGGTGGCTCCGCTCGACACGAGCGTGACCGCCGGGGCGCCAGCGAGCGCGGCCGCCGAGGCGTCGATCAGGCGGTAGCCGCCGGCCAGCACCTGGCGGCGGAGCTCCGCCTCGCCGAGTCGGGCGCGCGCCGCCTCGAACGGACCCTGATCCAGCGGACGCGTGGTGAGGCGTAGGTACACCGCTTCACCGTCGGGATCGCCCAGTCGGTTCAGCCCGTCGCACAGCAGCCAGTCGAGCGCCGTCCCGTAGGCGGGTTCGGCGAAGCAGACGCCGGGGAGCTCGATACCGATGGACGCGGTGATGGTCGACTGATGCGCACCACCCTCGTACGAAAGCGTGGTCCCTGCGGGC
>JANPDB010000179.1:0-2094 GCA_031431255.1 Acidimicrobiia bacterium
GTTCGGTCACCTTCGCATGGAGGGAAACGATGCCGAGCGCTATGCCGCGGCGAGTGTCCGTGATCGGGAGAACCTCAGCTACAAGAGGTGGACTGAGCGGGTGAACGCCTATCTCGCACGAGTCGAAGCGATGATCTGGCCAGAGGTGATCGTGCTCGGTGGGGGCGTCGTCAGCGACGCCGCCAAGTGGGTGCCGAAGCTCAAGACCCGCACCCCCGTGGTCGTCGCCGAGTTGGGGAACGACGCCGGCATCGTCGGCGCGGCGATCGCTGCCACCACGCAGACGAACCGTAAGCGGTGACATGAGGCTCACCCGGGGAGCGCCTCCGGGCAACTTCGCGAGTTCACCGCGCTCCTAGGCTGAAGCCATGTCGAAAAACCTGCTTGTCACCGGTGGAGCCGGGTTCATCGGTTCCAACTTCGTGCATCTCCTTCGACGCACGGGAGTGGCCGATCGCATCACGGTGCTCGACAAGCTGACCTACGCCGGCAGTGAGGCCAACCTCACCGGAGTGCTCGATTCGATCGACGTGGTCGTCGGAGACATCGCCGACGACTCCCTCGTCGACCGCCTCGTGGCCGATCACGATGTGGTGGTTCACTTCGCGGCTGAGAGCCACAACGACAACTCGCTGCTCGACCCCTGGCCGTTCGTCGAGACCAATCTGATCGGCACGTTCCGTCTGCTCGAAGCGGTTCGCGCCCACGGCAAGCGGTTCCATCACGTGTCGACCGACGAGGTCTACGGCGACCTCGAGCTCGACGATCCGGAGAAGTTCCGGGAGTCCACGCCGTATAACCCTTCGAGCCCCTATTCGGCGACGAAAGCCGGCTCGGATCTCCTCGTCCGGGCGTGGGTCAGATCGTTCGGCATCGACGCCACGATCTCCAACTGCTCGAACAACTACGGCCCTCGTCAGCACATCGAGAAGTTCATTCCCCGGCAAATCACCAACATCTTGTCGGGAATCACGCCGAAGCTCTACGGCACTGGCGAGAACGTCCGCGACTGGATTCACGTCGACGACCACAACGCCGCAGTGCTCGACATCATTGCCAAGGGCCAACGTGGCGAGACCTATCTCATCGGAGCGGACGGTGAGCGCGACAACCTCGCGGTGATGCGGCTGATCCTCACGATGATGGGCGAGTCGGCTGATGCGTTCGACCACGTCAACGATCGCGCCGGCCATGACAAGCGTTACGCCATCGATGCGTCGAAGATCGCCGCTGAGCTCGATTGGAAACCGGAGTACACCAACTTCGAGGATGGCCTCGCCCAGACCATCGGTTGGTACCGCGAGAACGAGGCGTGGTGGCGGCCGCTGAAAGAAGCTGTCGAGGCGAAGTACCGCGCCCAGGGCCAGTAGCCCTTCGGCGTCAGGTCCGTTTCGTCGGCCGGTGCTGATACGCGCCGATCGGCGGTCCGATGACCTGGGAACCGTCGAATACGAGGTTCCCGCGCAGATAGGTCGCGGCGATCTTGCCGTTCACCTCAATGCCCTCGAACGGTGTGTAGCCCTGGCTCGAGTTCGACTCCTCGGCTCGAATCGTCCAGGCGACCGACGGATCGAAGAGCGCAAGATCGGCGTCGTACCCGATTGCGATGTCGCCTTTGGTGTCGAGGCCGAAGCGCTGCGCGGCGTTCCACGACGTCAGCTCGGCCATCTTGTTGAGCGACAGCCCGCGTCGCACTCCTTCGGTGTGGAGTGCGGCGAGGAGATACTCGCTGCCACCGAAGCCCGACTTCGCCATCCAGATATCATCGGGATGGTCGGACTTGTACTTCGCCTCCGTTCGGCAGCAGGCGTGATCCGACGCGACCCAGCTCAGCTCACCCTCGAGCAGCTTCTCCCAGAGGAACTCGACGTCGGCGCGGTCCCGGATCGGCGGGTTGACTTTCGCCATCACGCCGTTCGGCGAGTCGGTGTCGAGTACGAGGTGGCCGATCGTCACCTCGCGTCGGAAGTCGACGTGCGGGAACAGGTCTCGCATCATCAGCGCGGCCTCGACGGCCTTGCGCGACGACAGGTGGAGGAGGTTGATGTTCGGGCAGTTCGTCTCGTGGGCGAGGTACGACGCGATGAACACCGC
>JANPDB010000180.1:0-7596 GCA_031431255.1 Acidimicrobiia bacterium
GCCTGCTCGACGTTCATCACGTCCATGATCACGCCGCCCTTGAGCATCTCGGCGAGACCACGCTTCACACGGGCGGTACCAACGGAACGGGACTGATCAGCCATGTATTCCAGTGTACGACCCCGCTCCCGCAACCACAGCGTGATTCCACCCAGCGACGTGGAGCAGACTCGTCCGCTGTGTACGCCTCATCGCATGCCGCCGAACTGCTCGAGGCAGGGTTGGCCGCGGTTCGTGCCGCCAACGCTGTTCCGGCGTCGTTTCCATCGGACGCGCTTGACGAGGCATCGGCCGTCACGGACCGAGGTTTCGACAGGACCGGCCGTCTCGACCTCACGGACGTGGCGTTCGCCACCCTCGATCCGGCGTCGTCGACGGACCTCGACCAGGCCTTCGCCCTCGGGGTGGAGGGGGAGACCTTTGTCCTGCAGTATGCGATCGCCGACGTCGGAGCATTCGTCGTCCGTAACGGCGCCCTCGAAGCCGAGGCGTGGCGACGCGCCAGCACGTTGTACCTCCCCGACGCCAAGGTCCCGCAATACCCGGCGTCGCTGTCGGAGGGCGGTGCCAGCCTGCTGCCCGACGTTGACCGGCCGGCGATCGTGATGACCGTCGCGCTCGGCGTCGACCTCGTCCCAGCCCTTCGCTCGATCGATCGGGCCGTTGTCCGCAGCCGATCCAAACTCGCCTACGAAACGTGCACACCAGACCAGGCTCATCCCCTTCTTCGGAACTTCGCCGCCCGGATGGAGGCAAGCGACCAGGCGAGAGGGGCTGAAAGGGTGCAGCGGCCGGAGCAGGAGATCACCGACGATCCCGAGGCGCCCGGTCAGCTCCGCCTCACCTTCCGCTCGCTCACCGCGAGCGAGGAAGCAAATGCCGCCATGTCGCTGGCGGCCAACCTCGCACTCGGTTCGATGTTCGTGTCGCGCGGCCTCGGCCTGTTCCGGGACCTCGACGATCCGACTCGCCGTGATGTCGCGATGTTGCGTCGCACCGCACGCGCCCTTGGCGTGGCATGGGACGACGCCGAATCGCTACGGCAGGTCCTGCGCCGCCTTCGGCCGCACGTGGCCGCTGATGCGTCGTTCTCGCTCGCTGTTCGTCGAGCGGGGGGAGGGGCGCGGTACCGGTTCTATCGGGCAAACGATGCGGGGGCGATGCGGTCCGAGGGCAAGGCCGGAGCCCCTGACGGACCATGGCACTCGGCCATGGGGGCGCCCTACGTGCACGGCACAGCACCACTTCGGCGCCTCGCCGATCGCTACGTCCTCGACCTCGCCGTTGCGCTTCACGCCGGCGATGGCCCCGACGCGTTGGTCGAGCCGCTCACGACGTTGCCCCCGGTCATGGATGCCATTGGTATGCGCGCATCCAAGATCGACCGGGCGTGCATCGACCTCGTGGAGGCCGTCGTGCTGACCGGACGGGAAGGTTCCGTCTTTGACGGCGTCGTGGTGGAGTCCGATCCCGAACACGCCGTGGTTCACCTCGTGATCGATGGCATTCGCGTTCGTCTTCCACTCGCCGGCCGTTCGCCCGGCGACAAGGTGAGGCTTCGGCTCGAGAAGACCGACCCGATGAAGGGGAGCATCACCTTCGAACCGGTCGACTGATCGCCGGTCCAGGACTAGTGCACTGAGTCGGAAGTTCCTGTTACATCGATCCCTCGGGCAATGCGCCGAAGTACAATCAATCAGCGCCATTCGCTGTCACAGGAACTTCCGGGAAGATGCACTACAGCTCGCGAAGGGCGTCGATGCGCTCGCTCAGCGGAGGGTGCGTATCGAACATGCGATTGAGCCACGAGAGCTTGCGCTCGTTGCCCGGCTGCTCTTCTTCCGGTGAGCGGGGGACCGGTGACTCGATCCACAGGTGTGCCGTGGCCCGCGAACCGGAGTGCACCACCGTCTGGTCATCGCGCAACTTCTCAAGTGCACTTATCAATCCGGGGGGATATCGCGTGATCGTGACCGCGGTGAGATCGGCCAGCGATTCCCGCTTGCGGGACACCGCGAACTGCATGAGCTTCGCGATGAGCGGCGTGATCACAAGTAGCACGATGCCGAGTACTGCGACGAGTTGAGCGGCACCGTTGCCGTTGTTGTCGCGGTCGTTGCGATGGCGGGGGCCGCCCCACCAGAGGAACCGCAGGGCCCAATCCGACATCAGCGCGATGACCCCGACCATCGTGACGGCCAGTGTCGACACGAGGATGTCGCGGTTCTTGATGTGGGAGAGCTCGTGGGCCAGCACCGCCTCCAGCTCGACGCGGTTCATCTTGCCGAGCAAGCCCGTGGTGACCGCGATCGCGGCGTGCTTCGGGTCGCGGCCGGTGGCAAACGCGTTCGGGGCATCGTCCTCGATCACGTAGAGCCTCGGTTTCGGCACGCCGCTGGCGATGCACAGACCCTCGACCAGATTGTGAAAGCGCGCATAGTCGGCCTGTGTGGCCGGCTGTGCGTGGCTCATCGACAGAGCGACCGCGTCGCTCTTCCAATAGGCGAGACCCGACGTCGCCAAGGTGAACGCGACGGCGAGGATCAGTCCGACCGGTCCTCCGCCGACGACGGCATTGAACGCCCACGATGCCGCCAGGACAACGAGGACGAACGACGCGATCAGCGCGATCGAACGTCGCCGATTCGACGCGACGACATCAAACATGGTGACCCCAGCAGGTCGGCGTGAACGCGATCAGAACTTCACGCTGACGGGGCCCCGCTCGGCCTCGTCGGTCTGGAAGTACTCGCGCTGCGCGAATTTGAACTGCTTGGCCAAGATGTTCGACGGGAAGCTCTGGATCTTGGTGTTGTACGAACGCACTTCATCGTTGAAATACTGGCGCGAGTAGGCGATCTTGTCCTCGGTGCCGGTGAGCTCTTCCTGCAGCTGCAGGAAGTTCTGGTTCGCCTTCAGATCGGGATACGCCTCGCCGAGTGCGAAGAGGCTCTTCAGCGTCCCTGAAAGCGCATTCTCGGCTTGTGCCTTCCCGGCCTCGCCCTTGGCTGACATCGCCGAGTTCCGGGCGGTGATCACGGCCTCGAGGGTGGCGCGCTCATGCGCGGCGTAGCCCTTCACCGTTTCGACGAGGTTCGGGATCAGGTCGTAGCGGCGCTTGAGCTGGACCTCGATCTGCGCCCAGCCGTTCTCGATCCGGTTGCGGACCCGGACGAGGCCGTTGTACTGCACGATCACATAGATCACGACGAGGGCAATGATGCCGAGAATGATGAGCAGAGGTGCCATGGTGACCATCATCTCACGGGCATGATGTGGAAACGGGCTGCTCCCGCACTATGCGAGGAGGCGCTCGTAGCGCTGCACGTAGAGCTTGGCCAGCGCATCGAAGGAGTAGGCGTTCGCCCGCTTGGCCCCTTCTCCGCGCAACTCGTCCGCGAGATCAGGCTCCGTCAGGATCCGGTTGAGTGACTTCGCTAATGCCTCGGCGTCGCCGGCCGGAAAAAGCAGCGAATCGATCCCATCACGGGCAACGAGGCGGTACCCGTCGATGTTCGAGGCCACGACCGGCGTTCCGGCCGCCATCGATTCGAGCAGCACGACGCCGAAGGACTCGCCGCTCAGCGACGGCGCGCAATACACGCTGGCGGCTCGCCACCGACGGGCCAGTTCGTCATCCGGAATTCGGCCGAGCCACTCGATCCGGGGGTCGCGGTATCTCGAACGAAGGTGCTCCGTCTGCGGGCCGATGCCGACCACCGACAGCCGGATGTCGCCCGGCACCATCTCGAACGCACGAAGGAGGACCTCGAGGCCCTTGCGGGGCTCGTGGCGTCCGACGAACAACACCGTGGGCGCCCCGACCGGCCACGGCTCAGCGTTGCGGAAGCGGTCCAGGTCGACGCCGTTGAACAGCACGTCATACTCCGAGCCGAGCGCGCTGCGGGCCATCGCCGCGGCGGTTTCGCTCACCGCGCAGCGGAGATCGATCCGGTCGGCGAGGCGCTTGACCACGCCTCGGAGCAGCCGGTAGGACTCGCTCTCACCGGCGAGGTGGAATGTCCCGACGATGGGAGCCCCCTTCAGTACCAGGGCCGTCATGGTGCAACCGGGCACCAGAGGTTCGTGCAGATGCAGTAACTCGAACCGCTCGTTCGTCATCGCCCGCCACGTGCGCAGCACCGCCGACGGGTCGGGGGCGATCGGGGCGACGGATCCGTTCGTTGCGAACGGCACCGCATTGCCGAGCGGGATGATGCCCGGCTCGGGCGGTGGGCCATCGCATGGACCGAGGACCCGGCAGTCGTGACCCTGGCGGCGCAGCGCCCGGGCAAGGCCGAGCACCTGCCCCTGCACGCCGCCGGGCAGCGACAGGGAGTACGGGCTGAACATCCCGATCCGCATAGCGCGCCAAGCCTACGAGGTCCCTGCCCCCCGTCGTTTTCCGCGGCCCCGCGGCCCGTAGCTCGGGAGGAGCTCAGGCCTTGGAGCGGTAACCGGGGTCGGACGGCCAGACCGGCTGGAGGACGTGCCACTGGGTCGGCTCCGCGGCGATCATCGACTCCAACTCGATCGCTACGAGCTGGGTGAGCGCGGCGATGTCGATACGGAGCTTGCCGCTCCGTTCGAACTGGATCGCCGGCTTGATGACCCCTTCGACGTAGCCGTCGCGCTGGTACACGACGTTCGGCACGATCGCCGCGCCGGTCCGCAACGACAGCGTCGCCGGGCCCGCCGGCATCGTGGTCTCCTCCCCGAAGAACCTGACGGGAACACCACCCCCTCCGAGATCACGGTCACAGAGAAGCCCGACGACGCCGTTGCGGCGAAGGGTACCGACGAGTTCTGCACCGGTCAGCGGGTCGTCGAGGGCGAGCACCCGCATGCGGTTCCTCGTCCGCTGCTCGGTGAACCACTCGAAGAGCTCGGGCGGCTCCACCCGCTCCGCCACCGTCGTCAACCCCCACCGGTGCGCAACCCAGGTGCCGCCGTAGTCCCACGCGCCAACGTGCGGCATGGCCATGATCACGCCGTTGCCGGCCTCGAGAGCCCGGTCCACGATCGTCGCGTCGAAGGCGCGTATGCCGGCGTTGACCTCCGCCGTCGACGCGCCGTTCATCCGCATCATGTCGACCCAGTAGCGCGCATAGCTCTGAAACACCTGCTCGACACGGCTGTTGAGCTCTCGTCGGGAGAGATTTCCACCTGCCAGGCGCTGCTGATGGCGTGCCGCCATCGCCCGTTGCGCCGAGGAGAAATGGGGCAGCGTGTGACCGGCGGTCCACGCGAGGCCCTCGGCCAGCGGGGCCGGCAGCACCTGGGCGACTCGGGCCGCCGCCCGATACGCCGGCGTGACGAAGCGCTGGGCCATGCCCTGGCGCATCGATGCGAACCCGCCGGAGCCGTCGGTCACTTGTTCGAGCGCTGCTTGACCCGCTCGCGCCACGCCTCGATGGACGCGCCGACGCGGCGACCCCGCTCCTCGTTCCACGTCTTCCACGGGGTCGCCACCGGCCGACGGTCCCCCGGCGTATCGCGCCCGCGGCGTCGTCGAGCCGTCTGCTCCTGGCGAAGCGCCCGTCTCGCGGCAGCGACTTCGGACCACACAATCTTCTCCGGCTTCACCGGTGGCGGTGGTTTCTCGGCCTGGCGCCACACCTTCACGAACCGCTGCACGGCGGTGATCGAGACGAGCACAAGCATCACCCAGAGGATGCCGACGAGCAGCCTCGGGAACGCCAGACCGATGGCAAGGGCGATGATCCGCTCGGCCCGCTCCATCAGGCCGCCTTTGGCCGAGAACCCGTAGATCTCCGCCTTCGCCCGCTGATAGGAGATCAGGGTGGACACGCCGAGCACGGCAAAGGCCAGCATCGCCAGACGCCCGCCTTCACGCTCCTGGAGGTACCACCCGATGCCGCCGAGCAGGAACGCGTCGGTGACCCGGTCGGCCACAGAATCGAAGAACGCGCCGCGGATGCTCGAGGTGTGCGACGCCTTGGCGACGGCGCCGTCGAAGAGGTCGGGGAGCGCCGACGCGATGAGCAAGCCGAGTCCCCACCGTGGGTGACCGGCACCGACGACGACAGCCGTGGCCACCGACATGACCAGGCCCACCGCCGTGAGATGGTCGGGGGTGACGCCGAGGCGGGCCAGTCCGCGGCCGATCGGCTTGACGGCCTTGTCGGTCACCGCCCGTGCGTAGCCATCGAACAACGAAACACCTCCTGGCCAAGACCTGGCCGGGCACGATCAGCCCGGCGAATTGCGCACGCAAAACCTAGCGCGACACCAACTGGGCAGCTCCCCTCTCGGGAGTGGGCGAATCGCCGCGCGCCCTGATGGTCGGCTCAGAGGTCGTCGTACTGCGACCAGTCCTCGGGGTTGTCCTCGACGAGTGTCGTCACGGTCGATGCGTCGACGCCGTCGATGAGCACCAAACCTCGCCTGGTCGGCGGGTTGTCGGCCGAGTACAGCAGGATTCGCCAGGTGGGGCGACTGAGAAGGCCGCGCCAGCCCAATTGCGCGGACGCGTGGCCGACGGGGAACCCCACTGCCTCCGACGCCGCGGCGAGGGCGTCGACGTCGCGGACACCGAGTCGGGGGCCGGCCAGCATCCCGTAGGCCCCGAGCACGACCAGCGCGGCCCCGCCGATCACGAACCCGCGGTTGGTCAGCGTCGGCGTGCCGTTTCGGCCCACGGCCCAGGCGACCATCAGGAGCGTGCCAACCACGAAATACATCGCGGCCGGGTAGCGCCGACGGACATTGTCCGGGAACTGGTACGGACCGACGTAATCATGGGCGTCGAGGTCATCGGGGAGCTCGTCCCGCAACTCCTCGAGGGTCGGCTTCGGTTCCTTCTTGGCCATCAGGAGAGCCATCGTACCGGTGTCGCCCGGCTAGCCGTTGGCGTGTTTGGCTTCCCGACCCGGGCGAGTCGCAGCGGAGTCGCCGCAGAGCCGCATCGACGTCTGCGGCCAAACACCTCCCAGCGGTGTTCGGAGGTGTCCAGCCCCCATATATGGGGGCAACCTCTCTCCCAACGCGCTACCAGGCCGCGCGGAGCCTTGACCAGGTGGTGGAGAGGGCTTCGGGGACGACTCTTGTTTCGGCGATGGCGGTCATGAAGTTGGTGTCACCGTCCCAGCGGGGGAGCGCGTGGATGTGGAGGTGTCCGGGTATGCCTGCCCCGGCGGCGCGTCCGAGGTTCGCTCCGACGTTGAGGCCGCCCGGGTTGTAGGCCCGGGTGATGGCGCCGGTGGCGTGACGGACGAGGTCCCACATCTCAGCGTGCTCCGCGTCGGTCAGATCACCCAGCGATCCCACGTGGCGGATCGGCATCACCATCAGGTGACCGCTGGTGTAAGGATACGCGTTGAGGATCACGATCGCATCGGTACCCCGGTGCACGATCAGGTTCTTCTCGTCGGATGTTCCCGTGGTGCCCGAGCGCAGGATCCGGCAGAACACGCATCGGGCTTCGTCGCCCGCAACCAGTCCCGCGGCCGCGTGGCCGTCTTCCTCGGCCGTGGCCTTCGTGATGTAGTCGCCCCGCCACGAGGCATCGAGCCGTCCGAGCGCAGGTGACGGATCGCCGCCAGGGTCCTCGTCGATGATCTGATTGCACAGCGC
>JANPDB010000181.1:0-10189 GCA_031431255.1 Acidimicrobiia bacterium
GAACCGACCGCGTACCTCCCGTGATGTTTTCGACAACAACCGATGCCTGAGCATTCGCCCCGTGGGTATACGGCGCGATCCCAGTGACGTCTCCGACGGCCCAGACACGATCGACGCCGCCGAGTCGTCCGGCGTCGTCGACCAGCACGTCCGTCGGGTCGAGGCCGAGAGTTTCCAGTCCGATTCCATCGAGTCGCGGAGTCTTTCCGATTGCCACGAGTACCCGGGCGCAGGGGATGGGTGGACGTCCTTCGACCTGGACGAGGTACCCAGTGTCGGCTTCGGTGATCGCGGACAGTGCAGCGGACATCAGCACCGTGACTCCAAGATCCTCCAGGTGATGTTGCACGGCGCGGCTGATTTCGGGCTCGACCTCCTTCAGCAGGGTGTCGCCTGCCTCGACGATGGTCACGGTTGTACCGAATCGCGCATAGACCTCGGACAGTTCGCAGCCGATCGGGCCACCGCCGACAATGACCAGAGAGGCGGGGAGTTCGTCAGAAGACATGGCGTCCGACGAGTCCCACACGTCGTCGGGACATTCGACGTCGTGCAGCTTCTTCGGGGCGGCACCGGTTGCCACAACGATGTGTCCCAACCGGTAGTAGATGCCATCTGCTCGTACCCGGCCCGGTCCCACCACCGTTGCCCGTGCCCGGATGAGGGTGGCGCCGGATTCTTCGAGCTCTTTGGCATGGCTGGCGTCGTCACGTCCGTGGGTGACCTCGTCGCGGCGGGCGACAGCTGCCACCCAGTCGGGATTCGGTTCTCGGGCGCGGGAGAGTAGGACCTTCGACGGGATGCAGGCGAGGAACGGACACTCGCCGCCGACCAGGGAGGGCTCGAAGACCACGACGGACATCGGCGGTCTCGACGATGATCCCCTGGCCAGAAGCGTCGCCGTCAGCTCACCGCCTGAGCCGGCGCCCAGCACGGCGACATCGAACTCGCGCACGTCTTCTGTTGACATCAGAAAGCTCTACCCGGATCGGACACGGGATAAACCGGGCGCGGTCTCTTCGATTCCGGGGTGTCGACGTGCACAACCCGGGGTATGGAGGACCCATGAACAACAAACGGAAAACCGCAGCCACGACAGATCACGACACCGTGTTGGCCCACATCAACGACCCGGCACCGCAGACGGGCGAGAACCCCGAGGAGTCGAAGCGAGAAACGCATGAGCGAATCGACGACCGCACGGTGCTTGCGAAGATCAATGAGGGCCCGGCGAAGGCCGCCAAACGATCGAACAAAGGGAGCTGACCGCATCTCACCGATGTGAGGCGCGAAGCTTGTCCCGGTTCGGGGTGCCGGCTCAAACGTTTCGGGAGCGTGCCCGCTGCGGCGAGCGTCGGGTGCGTGACGGTCTGCAAGGGGCGCCTGCTCGGAGCGATGATTAGTCGAGGACGTGATCGGGTACGGACTCGATATGCCACTCGCTCATCGCCTCGCCCGCTCCTTCATCGCCCCGATGTTCATCACCGGCGGTCTCGATGCCGTCAGGAATCCGAACGACAAGGCCAAGGCCGTCGAGAAGGTTGACGGGCAGTTGTCCGCGCTCGGTCTGCCTGAGGACACCGTTCAGCTGGTCCGTCTCAACGGGGCGGTGCAGTTGGCCGCGGGATCGCTCCTCGCCATCGGGCGGGTGCCGCGTCTTGCGTCCGTTGCGCTCGCGGCGAGCCTCGTTCCCACCACGCTGGCGGGCCATCGGTTCTGGGAGGAAACAGACCCCGCGGCGAAGGCCGACCAGCGGATGCAGTTCTTGAAGAACCTCGCCATGCTCGGCGGGCTGCTGTTGGCGGCGCTGGACACCAACGGGGCCCCGTCGCTTCGATGGCGGGCGAAGAAGGCGGCGGGCAAGGCGACGGCCTCGATCGGTTCGATGGGTTCGTCGATCGGCGGCCACGCCCCGCATGCTGGGTCGTTCAACGAGCACGTGAGCGCCTTGGCCGACGGGGCTGGCGCGCTCGGCGAACGCGCTGCTGTCGCGGTCAGCCCGTTGCTCGAACGGTTCATCGAGCTCGCTGGTTCGGCGGGCGGGAAGGCCGGAGACACCGCTACGCGCTTTGGTGAGGCCGTGAGTTCGAGGGCCGTCTCGCTGGCCCACGCGATCTGAACCCGCAGTGGAGCGAAACCGACAGCCGAGTTCCCCGTGACCATCATCTTGGGAGAGGACAGCGGTGAGCGTAAGAGTCGGCCATTCGAAGGCCACATCTCCGAGGGCCGCACATCCGACACATCACGACCGCCCGAGGGCGTAGCCGCCTCCTCGTCATGGTCGGATGTTCCCTGGCGTTCGATGGTGGCGGCGGTGCTCATCGTCGCTTCGTTCCTAAGTCTGGTCCGGGCGCTCACCGCGGCGCGTCGGGTGGTCGTATGGGTACTGATTGCCGGGTTCTTCGCCATTGTGTTGGCGCCGCTCGTCCGACGACTCGAAGCCCGCCTTCGGGGCCATCGGGGAGTAGCAACGGCGATCGTGATGCTGGTGGCCACCCTGCTGTTCCTTGGTGTCGTTGCGCTTTTTCTGCTGCCGATCCGTAGCCAGATCGTTTCTGCCGTGACGGACCTACCAGGCTCTGTCGATGAGGCCGCAAGCGGCCGCGGTCCGTTGGGACACCTGGTGGGTCGGCTTCATCTGAACAACGTGGTCCGTGATCACCAGTCCGAGATCCGGGACTGGGCGGACCGCGTGAACGGGCAGTCGTTCGACATCGCCCGCAGCGTGGTGGAGGGCGTGCTGGCTTTCGTGACGATCTTCGTGACGGCTTTTGTGCTCCTCACGCAGACTGCGGCGATTGGTGGTGCCGTTCAGGGCCTCATCCCGCACCGTCGGCGGCCGGCGGCGAGGCGGGTATCGGTGGACGCCGCCGCAGCGGTCAGCGGTTACATGATCGGCAATCTCCTCATCAGCCTCATTGCGGGCGTTTCGGCCTTTGTGTGTCTGCTTCTCCTCGGGGTGCCGAATCCAGCCGTCCTCGCGCTCTGGGTTGCGTTCGCCGACCTGATCCCGCTTGTTGGTGCGACACTCGGCGCAGCAGTTGCGGTGCTCGCGGCCTTCTTGCAGAACAGCAC
Source organism: Acidimicrobiia bacterium (assembly GCA_031431255.1). GTDB lineage: Bacteria > Actinomycetota > Acidimicrobiia > Acidimicrobiales > JANYDT01 > JANLQX01. The sequence goes on from JANPDB010000181.1 coordinate 3,076, forward strand.
GGCCGGCATCATCGCGCTGGTGTTCTTCATCGTCTACCAGCAGTTCGAAAACAGCGTGCTGCAGACGACGGTCATGTCCCGGACAGTGAAGGTGAACCCTCTCGTAGTCCTGCTGAGCGTGCTGTTCGGGGTCGAGCTGTTCGGGCTCATGGGTGCGCTCTTGGCCATCCCGCTCGCCGGGTCGGTGCAGGTCCTGTTCAAAGAGATACATCGCGAAACCACCCGCGACCGTTTTGTCCTCCCCGACGAGGACAGCTCGTCGCCGTTGCCGGCCCAATGACGGATCAGAAGTCCGAGAACGGCCGCCCCGCGTAAGCCTCTCGACGAGGAAACATCTTGACGTGACAGGGCCTTCCACAGGTCGAGTGGCGACGTTGTCGCTCGCGATGTTGGACGACGTTGAGGATGTTGCCGTCGGGAGGGAGCGCGCCGCGCTGAAGTAAGCGACGGAACCCGCCGGGCTGCTCCTTGACACATTCTGATATCGGAATATGATTGACCTATGGCTCGGGCGTCGACCACATCCGATGTGTTCAATGCCATCGCCGAACCGGCACGTCGCGCCGTTCTCGAAGCACTGCGGGGCGGTGAGGCGACCGTTGGGGCGATCGTCGACGCGGTAGCGCTCACCCAGCCGCAGGTGTCGAAACACCTGAAGGTGCTCCGCGAGGTTCGGCTCGTCACGTCACGCCCCGTCGGCAAGGAACGGCTGTATCGAATCGACGCGGCGGGGCTTCGCGTCATCCACGACTGGACCGGGATGTTCGCAGCCATGTGGAACCAACGCCTCGACCGTCTCGACGATGTGCTGTCTGAGCTCGATCGCGGACCATCACCGACCAAGAACCGAACGAAAGGAAACCAGCGATGAAGTCGAACCGACACGGCACTGCTGTCGTGACGCTCCCATCTGACACCGAGATCCTGATCACCCGCCGCTTCGATGCTTCGGCGTCGAACGTGTATCGGGCGTGGACCACGCCTGAGTTGGTTCGCCAATGGTGGGGCTCCGATGACGCTCCACTCGTCATCTGTGAGATCGACCTGCGCGTGGGAGGTGATTGGCGTTACGTCTCGGTCCACCAGGAGTACGGCGAGCTCGGATGGCACGGCACGTACGAGGCGATCGTTCCGAACACGTCGCTCGTGTCGAGCGAGGTGTTCGAAGGCATCCCTGATGCTGCGTCGCACAACACGCTCACACTCCTCGAGGACGACGGGGTGACAACGCTTGCGGTCCTCGTCGTGCACACGAGTCGAGAGAACCGCGACGGCCACATCGACTCCGGCATGGAGCCGGGGATGCAGAGCACCCTCGATCGTCTCGACGATCTCCTGCCCGACCTCCATCAACCAAACTGGAGCAGCGACATGTCCGAAACATCACAACGCTGGCGACGAATCTCCGGGGCGTTCACCGAGCGAGTCAACGCGGTGCCGCCGAATGCGTGGTCGAACCCGGCCCCGTGCGAAGGCTGGGTCGCCCGTGACGTCGTGAGGCATCTCGTCGAGTGGGTCCCGCCGTTCCTCGGCGACGGTGCCAACGTCGCCATCACGCCCGGCCCCGACGTCGACGTCGACCCGGCAGGAGCGTGGGGTCACCTGAACAACCAGATCCTGGATGTGCTCGACGCGCCGGACATCGCAACGCGTGCGTTCGATCACCCGCAGGCGGGACAACACCCGCTCGCCCAGGCAATCGACCGGTTCATCCTCGGTGATGTGTTCATCCACACGTGGGACCTGTCGCGAGCGACCAACCAAGACGAGCACCTCGACGACACCATGGTCAACGAGATGCTCGACGGCATGGAACCGATCGCCGACATGCTCGTGCAAAGCGGCCACTACGGTCCGCGCGTTCTGATCTCCGCAGAAGCGGACCCTCTGTCGAAACTCCTCGCCCTCACCGGACGTCAAGTGTGAGCGCGGTTGCGTCCGAGTTGTTTTGCGCTGAGTCTTGCTGGCGGGGAGTCGAACGCTGACCTGGATCGCGTTTGCCCCTTTCGCAACGACCATGACCGCGGGTCAGTTCCAGGCGGCGTTTTGGATGATGGGGAGTTGGGGGTTGGGTGGTCGGCTGCGATGGGATTTGCATTCGGGTCCGGTGAAGATCAGGTCCGCGTTGGGGTTGCCGGTGACGGTCCAGCGGCCTTTGTGGATCAGGGTGTGGTGTTGTCGGCAGAGAAGGCAGCAGTTCTCGCGGTTGGTCGGTCCGCCGCGGGTCCAGTGCCAGATGTGGTGCACGTCGGTGAACCATGCGGGCATGTCGCAGCCGGGGAATCGGCATGTGCGGTCGCGAATCGTGACGGCTGTGCGGAGCTGTGGTGACACGACGCGGGTTTCGCGGCCGATGTCGAGGGTGAGTGATGGTCCGGCGGTGAGGATCCGGGTGAAGGAGGCGTCGCAGCAGGTTTGCAACACGGTCGCCATGTCCAGGCCACTCACGTTGTAGGGGGACTCGGCGTTGCCGGTGAGGTGGGTGGTGGTGAGTTGGTCGAGGTTCACGACGATGTTGACGTGGGCCCGGCCGATTGACGCACCGTCGTCGTGACGGTTGTGGTGGTCGAGGAAGAACTGGGCGATGAGGACGAGGGCGTCGGCACGTTGCTGCGCCGGGATGCGCGGGTCCGCCGGCGCGACGGGCATCGTGGCGATGTGATCGATGAGCACGTCGACGTCACGTTTGACAAACGCGGCACGGGCCGTGGTGAAGACGTGGAGGAGTTGGTCGGCCTGATCGAACGACAACTCACCGGCGAGCAGGGCCGCACGGACCTGGGGGGTGTCGCGTAACACGCGAGCTTGTTGGAGGAGTGCGAGGGCGTGGGAGTGCGACACACGGAGTCGGTGTCGCAGTCACGCGGTCGGGGTACGGGCACCGTCGAGGAGATGGGCACCGGCGCGGTCCCAACAGATGATCGCGTCGAGCAGATTGACCCGGCCGACCTGCATCGAATGCCACAACGCCTGCACCGCATCCCGGGTGTCAGCCGGACGGAACTCCGCTGCCGGGTCGATGCCTGACTCGGTGAGCATGTCGATATCTGCTTCGGTGAGAAACCATTCGATCTCCTCGCTGACATCGGACGGGTGCGTGCCGTCTAGCATAGCAAACATATGTTTGTCACTGCGCGAAACGAGAAAGTTTTTGCAACTTCTTCGACAACGACCGTCGATTCGGCTCGCTGTGTTCGTCGTTGCGTCAACGGCAAGTGGGTGTGCCCCCAAGGCTCGATGTTCCCAGGTTGAACGCGATCCGCCGGAGGAGCGTGCTTCGAGATCCGTTCAGTGATCACGGCAACGCGGGTCGCACGACGCCGGCAGCAGCGCAGGCGATCGCCCAGTTCTCGTTGGTGTGAACCACAAGCGTTCGTACCACGGAGCCTGAAGCGCTGATGTCGGCCTCAGGCGGAACGCGGAGGTTGCGCTCCTCATCGATTCGTACGCCGAGGAAGTCCAAGCCGTTGGCTGTGGCGGAGCGCGTTCGGGCATCGTGTTCACCGATGCCCGCGGTGAAGACGAGCACGTCCAGGCCATTCATCGCGGCCGCCATCGAAGCGATCTGTCCTCGAAGCCGGTGAACAAAGACCTCGACCGCCAGCCTTGCGGCGGGGTCGCCGCCGTCGGCCGCCGATCGAACCACGCGCAGATCAGTTGAGACACCCGACAGACCGAGAAGCCCAGAACGGCGGTTCAGGAGTTTGTCGAGTTCTTCAACGGACGTGCCTTTGCGAAGCACATGGAGAAGAACGCCAGGATCGACGCTTCCTGACCGCGATCCCATGACGAGACCGTCGAGCGGGGTGAACCCCATGGTCGTGTCGACGCTCCTGCCGTTGTTGACCGCTGCCAACGAGCAACCGTTCCCGAGGTGACAGGACACGATGCGAAGTTCGTGAAGTGGTCGTTGGAGCATTCTGGCGGCACGTTGGGTGACGTACTGATGACTGATTCCGTGGAATCCGTAGCGCCGGATTCCTTGCGACCTCCACTCCTTCGGCCCCGAGATCGTGAACGCCGCCGGCGAGAGTGTCGAGTGAAAGCCGGTGTCGAACACGGCGACCTGTCGAGCATTCGGAAACGCACTCGTGGCCCACTCGATACCGGCAAGGTTCACGGGATTGTGCGATGGTGCGAGTGACGATTGTGCACGGACTGCGTGGATCGTCTGCTCATCGACAATCATCGGTTGGGTCAACTTCACGCCACCGTGCACGACTCGGTGGCCGACCGAGGAAACGTTCCCTGTCCTGTCGATCACCGCCTGTGCCTCGGCCAAAGTCTGGTCGAGCAGCCCGGGCAATGATTCGACGTCGGTTCCTGTGCTCCCGCCCGTGTCGGACATCCACAGCGCAGCGACCGGCGAACAGAGGGTCGGCTCGCTCGGAACGTCGAACAACGCTGCCTTGATGCTGCTCGATCCGACGTTGAGGGTGAGGACGATCATGTCAGAGCGGCCACTGCCAGCCCGCCGCTTCCGGGACGTCGACTCCATGCTCATGGGCATAGGCACTGTGGCGGATTCGCTCGTTCACCAGGTGTTCTCGTGCGTGCGCACCGATCAGTTGCAGACGAGGAACTCGATCGATCGCGTCAATGGCGAGGCTGAATCGATCAATGTTGTTGACAATCGCGAGATCGAGCGGCGTGTTGATGTTGCCGCGCTCCTTGTATCCACGAACGTGAAGGTTCGAGTGGTTTGAGCGCCGGTATGTGAGCCGGTGGATGAGCCATGGGTAGCCGTGGAAATTGAAGATGATCGGTCGGTCTTTGGTGAAAAGACTGTCGAACTCACGGTCTGAGAGGCCATGTGGGTGCTCCGTCTCCGGTTGCAGCGCAAAGAGGTCGACGACGTTGACAAGGCGGACAGCGAGGTCGGGAAATGCCTCACGAAGCAGAACTGACGCCGCGAGCGCCTCCATAGTGGGTACGTCGCCGGCGCACCCGAGGACCAGGTCGGGCTCTCGCCCCTCGTCAGTGCTAGCCCACGTCCAGATTCCCGCCTTCTTCTGACAGTGTTCTCGCGCATCGTCGAGTGAGAGGTACTGCAGGTGCTTCTGCTTGTCGGCCACGATGATGTTCACCAAGTTGGTGCTCGCAAGGCAGTGGTCCGCTACTGCCAGGAGCGAGTTCGCGTCTGGTGGAAGGTAGATCCGCGTGACTTCTGGACTCTTGTTGGCAACAACGTCGATGAATCCCGGATCTTGATGGGTGAAACCGTTGTGGTCCTGTCGCCAAACCGTCGAGGTGATCAGCAGATTCAATGACGAGACCGGCTCTCGCCACGGGACGTTCCGGGCGGACTCCAGCCACTTGCAGTGTTGGTTGACCATTGAGTCGATCACGTGGGCGAACGCTTCGTAGGACGAGAGCAATCCATGTCGACCAGTCAGCAGGTAGCCCTCGAGCCAGCCTTCAAGGGTGTGCTCCGACAACATCTCCATGACCCTTCCGTCGGCGACGAGGTCGCCACCGTCGTCGTCGGAAGCGAGGCGTTCCGCCATCCACGTGCGGCCCGATGCGGCGTAGATGTCGTCGAGCTTGTTCGAGGTGTTTTCGTCCGGGCTGAAGACACGAAATCGGTCGGGGTTTGCGGCCACGATGTCGCGCAGCCAAGTCCCAAGAGGCCTCGTGTTCTCGGCCAGGGTGATTCCCGGGTTCACGACCACGACGCCGTATGCACCGGTGTCCGGAGTCTTGAGCGGTCGCCGGAGCCGTCCTCCGTTCGCGTGCGGATTCGCGCCGATCATGTGCGACTTTGACGGCAGGAAGGAACGGAATTCGTCGCGAAGGCGTCCGTCGGTGTTGAACAATGCGCCAGGGTCGTAGGAACGCATCCATTGTTCGAGTTGCGCCAACCGATCGGTGCTTTCGACCACACCGGTCAACGGAACTTGATGGGCGCGCCAGGAGCCCTCCACGCGATGCCCATCGACTTCCTTGGGGCCTGTCCAACCTTTCGGCGTCCGCAGCACGATCATCGGCCACATCGGCCGGGTTACGCCCGATGTGGTTCGAGCGTGGCCTTGAATGTCCCTGATCTCTCGGACACAGTGGTCCATCGTGGCGGCCATCGCTTGATGCATCGTTTCGGGGTCGGAGCCCTCCACGAAGTAGGGAATATGACCGTACCCCCGGAGCAGCGACTCAAGTTCGTGGTGGGCGATTCGAGCTAGCACGGCGGGATTGTTGATTTTGTAGCCATTGAGATGAAGAATCGGGAGAACTGCGCCATCGCAGACCGGGTTCAGGAACTTGTTCGAATGCCAAGCGGTCGCGAGCGGCCCGGTCTCCGCCTCTCCATCACCCACGACGCAGGCGACGATCAGGTCCGGATTGTCGAACGCAGCGCCGTACGCATGGCTCAAGCTGTAGCCAAGCTCGCCACCTTCGTGAATCGAACCAGGAGTCTCCGGGGTGCAATGGCTTCCGATTCCTCCCGGAAAGGAGAATTGGCGAAAGAACGCACGCATGCCTTCTTCGTCCTCTGATGCTTCTGGATAGACCTGGGAGTACGAGCCTTCGAGATACGAAGGGCCAAGCACACCCGGCGCGCCGTGACCGGGCCCGACGACAAGGATCATGTCGAGGTTGGAGCGCCCAATAACCCGACTGCAGTGCGTGTAGATGAACGAGAGACCGGGGCTCGAACCCCAGTGGCCGAGCAACCGCGCCTTGATGTCGTCACGGTGCAGCGCACGTCGCAGCAGGGCGTTGGCGCGTAGATAGATCATCCCGACAGCGAGATAGTTGCTAGCCCGCCAGAACCCGTCGATCGCACGGAACTCGTCAGCGCTCAGCGGTGTTCCCGCGATTGTTGACTGGGCAGGGCCGTACTCGGAGAGGGCAGACGGTGTCATGGAGCGCCGCGTCGAAGTCGAGGGGAATGAGGCGCCATCGCAGCGCCGAAAGAGGTCCCCTCGTTCACGTCGTTCCGGATACGGTTCGCCGGCCCATCGCCGCCGTCAGTCTCGCTCCAGCACTCTTCCAGTCGGCGACGTCCCAGAATGCTGCCGCCCACTTGGCCTTGGCCGCTTCGTACTGCAGGTAGTACGCATGCTCCCAGCCATCGATCACCAGAAGTGGCTCGAGGCCGATGGCGTGATCGTGT
>JANPDB010000182.1:0-3518 GCA_031431255.1 Acidimicrobiia bacterium
GCGGCCTCCTCCACGTGGGTGGCGTGCACGTAGGTCTCCACCAGTGCGTTGTCGCCGCCCTGGTCGATGGTGGTGTTGCTGATCCGGTGCTGGGTGGCGGCGAACTTCTTTCGCAGCGAGGGGAGCGCGTACTCGACGAACGCTTCGATCGTCATGGGTTGCGGGCCGTAGTCGATGAGGATGGCCCCGGGGTGGAACGCGGCGGCGACGGACGGTGCGTGGAGACGGTCGATGCCCCGGCAGTAACTGCGGAGGGAGTCCTCGATGCTGGCGCGGGTGACGGGATCGGTCATGGGCGGGAGACTAGTCGCGGAGCCGCGGCATGACCTTGGTGGCGATGTCGGTGAGCACCTGCTCTTTCACGTCCAGAGGAGGAAGCACCATGAGCTGGGACAGACCGGCCGTTTCCAATGCGCGCAGACGATCGGCGATCTGGTCGGCCGTGCCGACGAGGCACGTGGATTCGATGAGCTCCTTCGTGATGAATTGCTCCTCTTCGGGCAGCACCCAGCAGTTGTGACCCTGGTGCACCCGAAGGTGGACCCTTGACGGGTCGATGTCGGCGAGCATGGCGACGTAGTCGTCCCAGAAACTGAAGCGACCCGGCGTGTCCGGTGACCCTGCCTCGCGCCACTGCTCGTAGCTGTAGTGAAGCCCGGCGATGGCAAAGGCGCCGACGCCCGCTCGGACTCGATCGCTGTCGACCGACTCGCCCTCATCGAGGACGAAGACGGTCGTAAGCGTGCAGGTGAAGTAGTTCTCGGGGGTGATCGTGCGGCCGACCGAGGTCGCTGCGGCCGAGAGCCGACCCCAGACGCGCTCAACCGCAGCGGGATGGGGTGGGACCGACATGACCAAGCCGTCGCCATGGGTCGCCGCGAGCGCCATAGCCCGTGGCCCGAAGCCCGAGACATAGAGCGGGATTCGTTGCGTGAAGTCGACGAAGCCCTGCGTGGGCATGAGGTGGCGGACCGGGGCGGTCCTCCCGCGCCAGGTCAGCGGAGCTTCTTCGCCGCTGAGGAGCGGGCGGAGTGATTCGATGTACGCCTCGAACTCGGCGATCGGCATGGGGCGATGGCCCATCACCCGCATTGCGGTGTTGCCGGTCCCGACGCCGCAGAACACCCGACCCGGGGCAACGGCGTTGATCGTCGCATGCGCAGCGGCCGTGACCGGAGCCGAGCGCGTTCCGGCGACGGCGACCCCCGTCCCGATGCGGATTCGAGTGGTGCGCGCCGCGGCGAGTGCCATGGTCGCGTACACGTCGGACCAGATCATCTGGCTATCGGCGAACCAGAGATCGTCGAAGCCGAGCTCCTCGGCGAGCACGGCGTAATCGATGTCGGTGATCTGGCTGGCCAGGCAGACGCCGAGTTGCATGGTCATGGTCGGGGCTCCGATTCGTTCGGTGAGGTGTTCAGGAGGTCGGCCGCAGCGGCTCGGAGGCGACCGAGTTGGATCTTGTCGCCGTTCGCGCTCGGAATCGTAGGGAAGGCCTCGAGCCGGACGATCCGGACGGGGATCTTGTAGACAGCGAGAACATTGCGAAGCGCGCTGATGATCGACTCCTCCGGCAACGTCGGCTGACCGGTCAGGAAGGCGACCGGTCGAGCACCGTCGGGCCGTTCCACTGCCACAACCTGGGCCCCGGTGACCCCGTCGAACCCGAGCAACGCGCTCTCGATCTCGGCCGGGGCGACGAGGAAGCCGCCAAGGCGGATCGAGTCGCCGAGCCGCGAAAGGTAGGTGAACGTACGGTCGTCGTCCTCATCAGCGGCATCGCCCGTGCGAAACCATCCGTCGGAGAATGCCCGCCCGGTGAGGTCGGTGTCGATCCGGTCGCCTCCTTCGGCGAGATAGCCCTCGAACATGCTCGGACCCCGAAGCTGGAGTTCGCCGTCGACGATGCGGAACGCTGCGTCTTCACTGACCAGCGTGCCACCGGCGCGCTCGCGGTCGGTCACCGCTGCAATGGGGGAGCGACGTGCGAACAGCGCCTGCACCTCGCTCATCCCGTAGAGGCCGGCAAGCATGCAACCACGCTCCTGCGCCCGAGCGGTGATCCCGTCGAGACTCGAGTTGAAGCGCGCGTACCCACCCATACGAATGCTCGACAGGTCGACTTCGGTGCCGAGCAGTCGGTGGAACATGTCGTCGCTCCCGTTCACGACGGTGATCCGTTCACGCTCGATCAGCTCGCCCGTGAGGACTGGATCGAAGCGATCCGTGAGCACGGTGCGGCAGTTTCCGGCGAGAGCAGCCGTGAGGCTCGAGAGCCCGAATGTGCCGCACAACGGCATCACGATCAGTGCGGTGTCGCTCTCGTCGTATCCGAAGGAACGGGCCGCGTTCCGGCCGTGTCGGGCGATCGATCCCTGCGTGTGGCGCACCAGCTTCGGCCGGCTCGTCGTCCCCGAGGTGGTGAAGACGACGAACGGATCACCCGATCGGGCCTCGTCGAGCAGCCCACCGCTCCCTGTTGCCTCCGTGGCGATGGAGCGAAGGGCGTCGACCGACCGGACGGTGAACGCAGCGCCGGAGCGCTCGATCACGTCGCCTGCTTCGGCTTCGGTAAAGCGGGTGTTCACCGAGACGAGGACCAGACGTGCAGCCGCGCAGGCGGCAAGCAGCCAGAGATAGGTCGGCCCGTTCGGCAACTGCACGGCAACCCGGTCACCTGGAGCGAGTCCCGAGGACCGCAGCGCGGCTGCCAGTCGGCGACCATCCCGGCCGACCTCGCGGGCCGAAGTCCTCGTCGCGTCCGGGAGGACAATCGTGGAGGTCGAGGCGTCGAAGAGGTCGAGCACTCGCACGACCTGATCCTGCCATTCCGGATCGGTGGACGAGGCATCCCACATGGGCGGTTCACCGGCCCGATCGGCCGAGAAATTGGCTGTGTGGGATGTCCGCATGGGCTAACTGGGATGGGAGGCGCCCCCAACGGCCCGCACCCCGAGCGAGCGTCGGCCGGTCAGCCGGTGGCGGCCTGTGCTCCGGCTGTCGTCGCAGCCGCGGTGATGAGCGCGTCGAGCCGGTCGGCGCTCTGCTCCTCCAAGGCCGAACATGCCGCGAGTTCGGCAATGACGCGGTCGTCGGTCATGCGGGCGGCGATGTTGCGCCACGCCTGCGCACCCTGACGCTCGGCGTTGGCCTGCACCCGCAGCTGATCCCAAACGTCCATGCCGCTGAAGGCGTCGTAGTAGGTCTGCTTCGCCCCTGGAAGAGGAGCGACGAGTTCCTCACGCAACGCCTCGTCGAGCGAGAACACCGATTCAACTCGGTCGGCGATCTCGTCCTCGCTCGCCGCGCACAACAACAACACGTCGGCATGCGCCGGCAGCATGGCCGCCCATTCCCGGTAGCGATCGGCCGCGCCGCGCTCCAGCAGGGCGAGGAACCTCGGCATGATCGATGGAGGAACCTGGCCGATAAAGGGGGCGAGGAGCTGTCCGAAGTTCGGTATCTGTAGCTGGGCCATGTGGCACGGTACCTGCTCGGGCAGATGGACCGTCAACCGC
>JANPDB010000183.1:0-2048 GCA_031431255.1 Acidimicrobiia bacterium
GAACCACGAGAAGATGGTTCATCTGCGCGCGGACAAAATCGCCGGCATTGCCAGGGACATACCGTTGGCTGAAGTGGTGGGCGACGCCGACGCCGAGCTTCTGGTGCTCGGATGGGGCTCCACGTGGGGCGCCATCAAGTCCGCGGTGGCCGAGGTTCGCGCAACAGGCAAGAAAGTCGCGTGGGTGCATATCGTGCACCTCAACCCGTTCCCGTCCAATCTCGGTGAACTCCTGCGGCGATACCCCAAGATCATCGTTCCCGAGATGAACCTCGGACAGCTCTGCCGGGTTGTTCGCTCGGAGTTCCTCGTGCCGGCGAAGTCGATCAGCAAGGTCCAGGGCATGCCGTTCACCTCCGCGGAATTGCGGACCGCCATCGAGAAGGAACTGTCATGAGCGAAGCCGTCACCCTCACCACGAAAAAGGACTGGACCAGCGACCAGGAGGTGCGCTGGTGCCCGGGCTGCGGCGACTACGGCATCCTCACCGCCGTCCAGATGCTGATGCCCGAACTTGGTATCGCTGCCGAGAACGTGGTCTTCGTGTCGGGCATCGGGTGCTCGAGTCGGTTCCCGTATTACATGAACACCTACGGAATCCACTCGATCCATGGGCGCGCGCCGGCGGTGGCGACCGGAATCGCCGTCGCCCGGCCCGATCTCGACGTGTGGGTCATCACTGGTGATGGTGACGGGCTCTCGATCGGCGGTAACCACCTGATCCACGCGCTGCGTCGGAACGTGAACCTGACGATCCTGATGTTCAACAACCAGATCTACGGACTCACCAAGGGGCAGTATTCACCCACGTCCGAACTCGGCAAGGTCACGAAGTCGACCCCGTTCGGTTCGATCGATCAGCCGTTCAATCCGCTCTCCGTAGCGCTCGGCGCTGAAGCCAGCTTCGTCGCCCGCACCCACGATCTCGATCGCAAGCACATGACCGAGGTGTTCAGAGCCGCCCACGCCCACCGGGGCGCGTCGTTCGTCGAGATCCTCCAGAACTGCAACGTGTTCAACGACGGCGCGTTCGAGGACATCACCGGACGCGAGAAGCGTTCGGAGATGATCATCGACCTCCACCACGGAGAGCCGATCCGCTTCGGTGCCGATCGTCAGCGTGGGGTCGTCATGGGATCGGACGGGCAACTCCGCATCGTGGAGGTTGCTGATGTGGGGGAAGAAGCGTTGCTCGTGCACGACGAACGTCGAGACGATCCGTCGCTCGCCTTCGCCCTTGCCCGGCTCTCGTCCGACGTGCATTCGCCGACCCCCATGGGAGTCTTCAGGTCCGTTGAGCGGCCCGATTACGGAGCGGGTGTATCGGCCCAGCTGCTCCAGGCATCGCAGCGGAAGGGGCCTGGCGATCTCGCCGAGTTGCTTCGCTCCAACGGCACCTGGCAGGTCGGCTAAAAGACCCGCCCTCGCCGGGCCCTTCGGCCGTTCGGCACGCACGGTCGCGTCTGCCAGGCTGAGGCTGTCCGCTTCTTCGTCGGCCCGTATGCGCGCAACATCGGTGCGTCGGCTCTCGAAGCTTGTGGCACCCTGAATCGGGCGAACAAGGGAGTCGACAATGACGAAGGTTGCAGCGCGACCGGCAGGACCTGACATCCGGGAGGCCATCGACCGACGGCTACGCGCCGGCGTATCGCTGCAGTCGAGCCAGAGCCCCGTTGACGCTCGCATACATGGCTATCTCGATCGCACCTATTCCCATCTCGGCCCCGTCCCGCAACTGCCGACAGCCACCTTCCCCCTCGACATTCCCGGCATGGCCAGGGAGCTGTCCCTCCCGAGGGACGCGGACAGCTTCGACTCGCCCCTGGTCAAGAGTTATCGGCTGCGCAACGGAGTCCTGCACAACCCGGTGAACGACCGTCGCACCACCAAAGGTGTGTTCCACATCGCCGAAGGGGGGATGACGATCCCCGATGACAAGCTCGCCGTCCCCCAGATCACGTTCCTGCGCCTCCTGGAGCGGGCGCTTCGCCCGCCGGCCGACATCTCCAGACTGCCGTACACCTCGAATGATGCCGACGCGACTCCCC
>JANPDB010000184.1:0-2782 GCA_031431255.1 Acidimicrobiia bacterium
TCACTTGCGGTGGGCGGCAGTTCGAGGAGAAGGGTGAATGCTGAACAACGGCCCAACGAGCGGAGTCCAGCGTGAGTTCCGAAGCCCCAAACGTGTCGACGGACCCGCTGACCGTCGAAGAAGAGTTCGTCGGGACCCCGAGGCGTCGCACACCTCGCACCTCTCCAACGAACAATCGCTCGCAGCGTGACTCGGCCCGAGATCTCCCGCACAACGCCAGCAGTGCAGCGCTTGCTGGCGCGTCTCGGCCTGCGACTACCGAGCGCGTTGGTGTCAGGGCAGGACGACGAGTTTGCCGGCGGCGCGCCCGGTTTCCATGTCGGCGTGCGCCGCTGCGATGTCGTCGAGGCGGTAGGTGCGATGGATCGGCACGATGGCGTCGCCGGCCGCGACCGCGTCGAGGAAATTCTGGAGGACCTGGGTCGGGAGGTCGGTGGCATCTCCGCCGTAGGCGGTGCGACGGACCCCGCGAGGTAGGTAGTCGATCGGGTAGAAGTCGCGAACGTTCCACTGGTTGGAGAGCATCCCGGTGAAGCACACGACCCCGTGGACCCGGGTCGCTCGCCGCGTGTCCGGGAGGGTCGGGTTACCGACCAGTTCGAGTGCGGGGTCGACGCCGTGAGGGAAGACCGTGCGGGCTTGGTCGGCGATGTTGCCGTCGTCCACGAGGACGCGGTCGACACCCACGTGGCGGAGGGCGTCGGCCCGGTCGGGGTTGCGGGTGGTGGACAGCACGGTCATGCCGAGTCCTTTGGCGAGTACCGCGGTGGCCATCCCGATTGACGACGTGCCGCCACGTATCAGGATCGACTGACCGGGCAGGGCGTCGCGCGTCACTCAAGCGATCATCGGGTCAGTCCAAGGCACGTTCTTCGTTCGCGGAGCGTTGTCACTTCTTCGGCTCAGCCGACAACGGAATGTCCACCGAAACGGTCGTGGTCCCATCCTCGTGCTCGATGGTCACGTCACCAATCGCCCTAACGATCGCCAACCCGCGTCCGCGAGGTTCCTCCGGATCCGACGCCTTGAGGTTCGGTTCGAAAGCGTCACCCTGGTTGGCCACGCTCACGCGGATATCGTCGTCCGAGAGTTCCATCGAAAACGCCACTGCGCCGCTCCCGGTGCTTGCCTCCACGGCGTTCGTCACCAACTCTGACGTGACGAGCTCCACGTCGGCAATCTCCTCCGCGTTGGCATGGTCGTCCTGCAACGCTGCCGAGGCGATGCGTCTAGCCACGGCGCCCTCTCGAACGTTCGGCTGCACTTCAAGCTTCACGACTCTTCGCATCGGGCATCTCACTCGCAGTCGATTGCGGCTTCGCCGCTCCTGGGTGGTACCCCAACGTTGATCACGTGAAACCGCGAGGAATTCGCAGACTCGCTCGCCGGCACGGACACCCGGTCACATGACTACCCGACGCCTGCTGTTGCGCGGTCGTGGATCAGCCGGCGCAGAGGGTCGTCGATCGCTGGGATTTGGCGCTCCACCTGCTGGATGCCTCCGTGCGGCCGAACTCGGTGACGAGGTTTGTTCAAACGGTTCAGCCAGGAACGCGTTCACGGATCGACCAGCTGGCGAGACCCTGCGATCGGTACGCCAGACGCGATCGCCCACATCGCCCAAATCGCCCCGCATCGCTTACGGCGCAACGAGCGAACATCCGTCGGGCCCTCTCCCCGGTGGCAGCGTCGGGTGGGCGGACACGGGTTCGCCGATCGATCCGCACTGTCCCCGCCCGTTGATACTGCAAGCCCGATCGGAATGGACTTGGCGGATGGGGTCTGGGCGTGAGGGTCGTGGTGGGGGCGTGCCCGAGAACGAGGGGTTGGGTTGCAGCCAGGTGGGTATGGTTGCTTCGTGAAGCCCCCACTCGCCGTACTGGTCATGGTCGCCGCTCTCGCTGCTTCTGGTTGCAGCTCAAAGACTCGGTCATCGTTGGCGTCCGATGCGCGCAACGTCGGAACAGACGTCGCCAATGCTGCTGCCTCAGCGAAGAACAACGCCGCCGAGACCCTCGCCCGCAACGTTGCTACGCAGCAAGGCGAGCAGCAGTTCAAGAGCGCTGGGCAGGAACTCGCTGGACCCCTCTCCTGCGAAGCCAAAATTCAAGATGGCGTATCCAAGGTCGTTATCAACTGCACGGGCAAGACCAAGGCTGGCGGCGCTGCCGTACTCACCGGAACTACGAGCGAAATACCCGGTGCGTCCGTCGTCGCTCTCAACGGCGAGTTCATTGGCGCCGTCGACGGCAAGCAGGTCTTCACCACTCAACGCCTCGGTAGCTGACGACCCGCTCAGTTTCCAATGGGTGCGGTTCTGGTGGAGGTTGCTGAGTGTTGGCCTCTCACCCCCGAGGCCACCGTTGGAACTGCCCGTCGGTTCATGAAGGTTTCGGCGGGCTTGGCTGTCGGCACTCGTATCGCCGCCCAATGACGCGGCAGATCACAGCGATCGCCCCCCACACTCCCCGGACAATACGAGCGGTCCCAACGCCCGTCGCGACAAAGCCCGACGGCCCGATCGTCAGCAAAGTTGTCGCGGGAGTTCCGACCCGTCGCACACCTCGCACCTCTCCCACGATCGAACGCTCGGAGCGCGACTCGGCCCAACATCACCCGTACAACGCCGGTTACTCGGGGAAAGCTCGGCGCCGCCATCGCAGGGAGCGAGGCTTCCTCGACCACAGATGCGGGGCCACCCCGCCTTCGATCCGACTCAGTTGCCGAACTTCGAGTACGTCTCCTTGGCAGCCAAGATCACGTGATCCTCGATCGCGTTCTC
>JANPDB010000185.1:0-2270 GCA_031431255.1 Acidimicrobiia bacterium
GTGGCCATGCCCATCTCGTGGGCGATCTCGAAGGCTTTGGCGACTTCTTGGATCTGGCGCTTGCTCTCCGGTGAGCCGAAGTAGATCGTCGCGCCGACGGCCACGGCCCCCATCTCCCTCGCCTGGCGGATGGAGGCGAACGCGATCTGGTCGTAGGCGTTCGGGTACGAGAGGAACTCGTTGTGGTTGAACTTCAGGAGGAACGGGATCCGGTGGGCGTATTTCCGAGCGCACATACCGAGCACACCGAGCGTGCTCGCCACGGCGTTGCATCCCCCTTCGACCGCGAGCTCCACGATGTTCATCGGGTCGAAGTAGTCCGGGTTCTTGGCGAACGACGCGCCGGCCGAGTGCTCGATGCCCTGGTCCACCGGAAGGATCGACATGTAGCCCGTGCCAGTGAGACGGCCGGTGCCGAACAGTGTCTCGAGTGATCGCAACACCGGTATCGGACGATCGGTCAGCGACACGACGCGGTCGACGAACCCCGGCCCGGGAAGCGAGAGGCGGCTTGCCGGAATCGTCGTGCAACGATGACCGAGCAGATCGTCGGCGCGGTCGCCGAGGATCTCCGTGATCCGGTCAATGCCGTTGGAAGTGGCCATGGTTGTTCTCCGTTGTCAGTGCAGCAGCGGGTGGAGTTGTCCGAGGATGGCGACGGCAACGAGGATGAAGGCGCCGACGGCGACGTTCGTCTCGGCCAGGCGGAACAGTCGTGCCTGGGACGATGCTGTCATTGTCGGCGGGGCTACGGAAGGGGTGTCGGTCCCCGGTACGGCTTCGGCGGGGAACGCCGTCACTGCGAAGGACGCCGGCACGAAGGCAGATGCGGCCGACCGGGTCCCGCGACCCCGGCCGGACAGGACCCGGCCGATCCTCGCCGAAGTCACGAGCGACGCGACAACGGCGACCATCTTGACCGCGAAGACGCACAGGTATGCCGTGCCGAGTCCGGAGCGGAGCAATGCGGTCGGATGGAAGAGACCGGCGGACGAACGCTGCATGTTGATCAGCCCGGTGAACACGACGACGCCGAGCCCGACGCCGGCGAGCACCGCGTAGCGCTGCGCAATGAACGAGGTGAGCTGATCGCGACCCCAACCCGGACCGAGGCGGTTGGCGAGCACCAGGCCGAGGACGGACACGAGCCAGGCAACGGCGCCGAGGGAGTGGAGCGCCCGGACCAGTGCTGCTTCGAGGTCGAACGTCCTCGGCAGGCCGGTGTTGACGACCGAGGTCGCCGCTCCGTGGGTAGACGCTGCTGTTTCGGTGGACGTCTTCGGATCCAACCGAAGCATTGCGCGGCGTGACGGCGAGGCCGCAGCCACGGCGTGATCGGCGACCGGGATGCCGTCGATCTTCACGGTGAACAACTCGACGATCTGAACGGGTGCGTGCGCCCGAACCACGAGTACCCAATCCCCGCCGCTCGAAAACCGGAGCGTCGCCCGGTAGGCCGAGCCCGAGGCCCGCATGGGCTGCGTCGGGACCCGAAGGTCGGGGTCGTCACCGAGCCCCCCGATGTCGAGGTCTCCCGCCTTTACGGGTACCCCGCCGACCCGCAGGTCGGCCTCGTAGGTGCGCTCGCCGCCGCCTCCGGCCACCTCCCGGAGCGTCAGGGTCGGTGACGGTGCTTCTGATGCCGCCGTGGCCGCAACCGGCCCGGCGAGGGCCAGTGAGAACACCGCTGCTCCAATCAGGGAGCGAAGCCTCACGGCTTCACAGCCCAGACCGTGGTCATGCCGTGGAGGCCTTGGGGGGATTCGGCGTGGGTGAGGATGTGGCAGTGGAACGCCCACGCCCCTGGGTACAGGGAGGTCACGATCACGTCGTAGCGCTCACCCGGGGCAACGTTGATGGTGTCGACCTCATAGGGCTGGGGGAGGAAGTTCCCGTCCTTGGCCACGACCGTCATGCGATGTCCGTGCAGGTGCATCGGGTGGATGATGAGACCCTCGTTCATGAACCGCACGAGGGTCTTCTCGCCGACCTTGGCCACGATCGGGCTGGTCGCCGGGAAGCCCTTGCCGTTGATGGAGAAGCCCATCGGACCATCGCTCAGGATTTCGGTGTATTCCGTGTCGTGGGCGGCGAACGCCGGCACCGGCGTGGTGGTGCACTCGACGATGAAGGCACCGAGCAGACCGAGCGGCACCTGGGCGTCGGCGGAGTGGTGCGAGTGGTACATGTGCGAACCGCAGTTGATCGGGGTGAGGTCGTAGATGTAGGTCTGGCCGGGGGTGATCGGATCCTGCGTCACGAACGTCACG
>JANPDB010000186.1:0-4700 GCA_031431255.1 Acidimicrobiia bacterium
ATCTGACCCGACCAGATCGCTGGTGACGGAGAATCGACCCTTCCAGGCTCCGGGCACGCGAGACGGCGAAGAATCGGGCCACGGCACGATTCGAGCGACCGGCTTGCCCCCACGAGCGAGGATGACGGTGTCTCCGGATTCCGCCATTCGGATCAGTTCGGAGAGCCGGCTTTTGGCCTCATGCGTGTTGACGATGGTTGTCGGCATGAACCTAGCTTAGCTAACACCCTCGCTTTGGACCAGCCCGTCGCGCACCGGCTCGTGGGCCGGAGCGTGCGTCAAACCGAAATCGCCGCGGGACGCTCCGCGGGATCCTTGTTGAGCGGGGTCGTCCAGACCTCATACGGGAGACTCGTGCCGATCACCAACCGGGTATGTGTGCCCGCAAGAGTGCGGTGCAACCATCCTGCGGGCGCTTGGGCGCGGCATCCCGGCCCAAGGTGCGTCACGTGGCCGTATTCGTCGGCCACCGCTCCCGTGCCGGAGATCACCCACGTGACCGAGGCAAATTCGTGCCAGTGAAGGGTCTCGTCCTGTTCCTGAACAGCATCGAACGCCAACCCGTGAAACCCCATGGCTGCGACCTGTTCGAGCGCTTCCGCTTCGGTGATCGGTGTGCCGGTCGTGAACTCGTACTCCATGGCGTGCCGTCCTTTGATCGGTGCCGCTGCCGGCTCGGCTGGCAGGCACCAGCGTCAGTCGTTCCTACCACAGTCGACGCAATCGATCTAGAAGGGCGCACCGGTCGTTGTTGCGTCAGCAGCGTGTCGGGCCGGCGTGTTCGTGCGGCCGGTAGCCGATCGACGCCAGCCAGTCACGGAGGGCGATCGCGGCCGGCGGCAGAATTCGATCACGGCGCGCCAGGATCAGGAAGGGTTTGTCGGTTCGCATGGGCGGGGCAAGAGCGACGAGGCGGCCGAGGTCAATCAGCGTCTCGACGATGTGCATCCATCCGAGTGCCACGCCCTGTCCGTCGAGCGCGCCTTGCACGATGAGCGAGTAGTCGTTGCTCCGGTATCCGGCCAGTGGAGTCGGCGCCACCGTGCCGTGAGCATGGAACCAGCGCGGCCAGTCGAAACGGGGTGCATATCGTTCCTCGAGGTGCAACAGCGGCGCCGCGCCAAGCGCCGCGAGGTCGCCAAATGGAAGCGTCGCCGCGACCGACGGAGCGGCGACCGGGACGACTTCCTCGACGCAGAAGTTGGTCGCCTCGAGGTCGACTCGGTCAACGATGCCAAGGGGTATCCACAGGTGGGCGTCGTCCTGCCCGACAACG
Organism: Acidimicrobiia bacterium; assembly: GCA_031431255.1. Classification (GTDB taxonomy): domain Bacteria; phylum Actinomycetota; class Acidimicrobiia; order Acidimicrobiales; family JANYDT01; genus JANLQX01. The sequence goes on from JANPDB010000186.1 coordinate 1,277, forward strand.
ACACCCCCGAACCCGACCGCTCAAAGAGGCGAGACCCGACGGCTCGCTCCAGCCGAGCCACGGCATGGCTGACGGCGGGTTGCCCGATTCCGAGGTGCACGGCCGCGCTCGTGAAGGAACCGAGCCGGGCCGTCGCATCGAAGGCCCGCAGTCCAGAATCAGAGATCTCGACGCCATGAATCAGAGTCATAGATTCATGACAAACATACCGCGTTGACCACTGTTTGCGGGGAAATGACAATGAGATCATGACATCGATCGATTCCGACTCGGGCCTTCCTGTCATTGGCTTCGTCGGACTCGGCAACATGGGTGGGCCGATATGTCGAAGGCTGCTCGGCGCCGGTTACCGGGTTGTTGCCTTCGACCTCTCACCCGATGCACTCGGCGCCGCGGTCGCGGCCGGTGCCGAAGCGGCGTCGTCTGCTTCGGCATGTGCCGCTGCGGCGGATGTGTTTCTCACGTCCCTCCCTCGTCCCGACCACGTGGCCGCGGTGATGGTCGAAGGAGGGGCTCTTTCGGCTTTGCGCCCTGGCTCGGTTTGGGTCGATCTCACCACCAATCGGAAGGAATTTGTCGCCGAACTGGCTGCCGCGGCCCCAAGCGGCGTGGTCGTCGTCGACTCGCCGGTGACCGGAGCAGTCGACGGAGCGCGCCACGGTCGGCTGACGCTGTTCGTCGGTGGCGACGACGAAAGCGTCGAACGGGTGAAGCCGATCCTGTCGCACCTCGGGCTGGTCATCCATTGCGGCCCGCTCGGCACCGGCAATGTCGTGAAGCTCGTGACGAACCAGTTGTGGTTCATCTCGGCAGCGGCGATCGGCGAGGGCTTTGCGATCGGTGTCGGGAACGGCGTCGAACTGGGCACGCTGTGGCATGCCATCAAGGAGAGCGTCGGTGACAGCTTCGTGGTTCGCCACGACGCACCGTCGATCTTCGCCGGGCACTACGACCCGTCGTTCTCCCTCGATCTGTGCCGCAAGGACCTTGGGCTCATCCACGCGCTGGGTGAAAACGTCACCGCATCGCTCCCGATGACCGACGCGGCCATCGCCGCCTTCGGAGCCGCGATCGATCGGTATGGGCCGCATGCCGCCGAACTCCACGTCACGAAGTTGATCGAAGACGACGCGCAACTGTCGTTCCGGCTCGACGGCGACTGGACGCCACCATGGGAACAGTAGATCCGCCGTTTCGAGCCCCCTTCTCTGAACGCAACGAAAGGCCTGCGATGCAACTGGACGAACTCCTCGATGTCGACCGCTACCCGATGCACGAGCCGTCGTCGGCCGGGTATCTGGCCGCGGTGCGCGAAGCCCGGGCCGGGCTCCGTCGTGACGGATGTGCGGTCATCAAGGATCTCGTTCGCCCGGCAGCGGTCCGTGTGATCAGCGACGAGATCGTCGCAAGAAAACACACCACGCACTTCTCCACCCAACACATCAACCCGTACTTTCATGTCACGCCGAACCCGGACTATCCCGATCGTCATCCGGTGAACACGTTCATCGAGCGGTCGAGCGGATTCATCCCCGGCGACGCATGGGAACCGTCCACGGCAACCAGTCGTCTGTTCCACAGCACCGAGCTCGCCTCGTTCGTCGCGGATTGCCTCGAGGTCGACGCGCTCCATTGCTACGCCGACCCGCTCGCCGGACTGACGGCCAACATCCTCGACCCCGGCCAGCAGTTCACTTGGCACTTCGACACCAACGACTTCGCCGTCACCGTCCTCGTCGACGAAGCGGACGACGGCGGCCTGTTCGAATACGCACCGATGATCCGCTCCGCCAACGACGAGAACTTCGACGGCATTCAGAATATTCTCGAAGGCAGCACCGAGGGGGTCCACACACTCAATCTGCGAGCAGGTGACATGCAGATCTTCCGTGGCCGCTACTCGCTGCACCGCGTGAGCCGTGTTCCCCTCGGGTCGTCACCGCGACATGCGGCGATCTTCGCCTACACCGAGGAGCCCGGAGTGATCGGACGGCTCGAACGCACCCGACAGTTGTTCGGCCGAGTGCTCCCCGAACACGAAGCCGCCGAACTCGCCCGGGTCCGATCCGACGCACTCATCGACTGAGCGATACGACCAGCCGGAGCTACGCCGTTGCCACGACGGTCCAACCGGCACTGACCCACCGGGACTGATCGGACCAGCGGTCAAGGAATTCGGCACGCACGCTTGCCCGCTCGTCGTCGCTCATCGACCGGTAACCGGCTCCGACGCCCACCGGCAACACCGACGACAGCCACGTCCACGCGTTGAGTCCAGAGATCCGTCGCACGGCACGGACCGGGTGCACCGATCGAACGGTCCATCCACCACGGCCGATCTCGTCGACGAAGTCATCCGCTTCGCCGAAGCGGTGGTGGGGATAGCCACTCGGCTCCCATGCTCCCGGAATGACGATCTTGGTAATGGTCCAGAACCGGTGGAACGGCGTCACGTCGGTCGCGGCACCGAGGGTCGTGGCCACGAGGGTGCCCCCGCGTGCAGTGACCTCACGAATGTGGGCAAGGTCACCCGCAGCGTCAGTGCAGAACGGCAGCACCAGGTTGCTCACAACGGCGTCGAACGGCGGACGATCGCGGTGCAGAGCGGCCGCTGTTCCGACTACACGTTCACTACGGCCCTCGTCGTCCAGCGCGCTGAGCAGTTCGGCGTTCGGGTCGAGGGCGACGACGTGGAGGTCGGGAGAACGGCGAAGGAGGAGCGACGTCACGAGGCCCGTTCCGGCGCCGTGATCGAGGACGCGCCCGCCCCGGGCAACGACGGCGGCAGCCCGGCGGCCCGTCGACTCGGCGAACGGCCGGGCAAACGGGGCGATGTGCCGTTCGTACGATCGACGGGCGTCGTTCATCGTGCCGAGCGGCGACCGCGGTCAGTCGGCCCGACCGGACCGGAGACGACAATTCAGGAGCGTTGGAGAACGCGAGCGGACCCGACCGGGTCCGAAGCGGTCACGCTCATCTGATGCCGAGCGTGGTGTCGGCGCCGGCAACCCGGCCACCGGCTGCCCGAACCATCGCTTCAGCGGGACGTGACAGCGGCGCGGTGACCCGGGTGATGAGCATGTCGGTGTCGGTGCGGCCGTTGCGGACCGTGGGTCCGAACGCACTCCAGAACGCACCCTCCGCGGTGATCGTCAACTCGGCCGGAAGGTCGGCCTGGGTGGCGACCACACCGATCCCGTCGAGGGCGGCGCGACCTCGGGCGACGATCGGCCGCACGACATGGTCCTCGTCGGGGACGCCCCATTGGCGATGCAGGGCGCACAGACGGTCGTGGTCCTCCTGCTTGAGGTCTTCGGTCGTCGTCGCAATGCGCACCCGAAGTCCGCGCTCCACCAGTCTCGGGATTGCCGAACAGACGTCGGCGAAGTTCTCCTCGCCCCGCTTGGTGTCGTTGGCGACAGCG
>JANPDB010000187.1:0-1736 GCA_031431255.1 Acidimicrobiia bacterium
CCAGCGGAGTCGAGCTTCTTCGAGATGAAGCAGATCGGACAGACGAGCAAGCGTCCCTGGGCTGCTGCATAGCGGGCCATGAGGTCGGGGATGCTCGGACAGCCTTCGCAGGCGGTTCCTACGGCGGTACCAACGAGTGCCAGGCGGACCGCTTCCTTCGTAAGAAACATGAGCGTTGGGCGCTGGCTCTCGGCAGCACCAACGGCGACGAGGAGTGCGATGGTGACGCGCTCAGCATCCTCGAGGCCCGTCGTGAGGCTGATGACGGCGCGGTTGGTCGATGTAGTTGACATGTCTTTCTTTCCATTCGTTGTTTGCTCGGATTGGTCAAGCACGTCGCTCGGGGACGAAACCCGAACAGAGCAGGTCGAGGGCAGCAATGCGCTCATTTGCCCGTGCGTACGAGTGCTGCTCGATGATTTGCCAGTGGTCATCGATTCGTGGAATCGGGCGCATGCGGAGTTTCCATGCGAGGTGAAGACGATCACCGACGTCGCCGACGGTTCCGTCGAGGACCTCGAATTGCTCGGCATCACCGAACCACTGTCGGAAACGGTCGACGATCTGGGCGGCACCATGAAATTCGGCTGACCCGCACGACAGAAGCGCCCGCATTGTTGCGTCGGGCTCGAAGCAGTCGGCCATCCTGAGGAAGTCGCGTTCCGCGATTGCTTCGAGGAGGAGCCCACCGACCGACCATCTCGCCGTAGCGGGCGCGACGCTCGCCATGTTCGCCGTTTTGCCCTGAGGCGGTCGGAGGAACGAATCGTTCATGGCAGACGTTCTACGAAACCGCGGCACGGGACCGCATCGGGTCTTCGCCCTATCTCCTGAGATCTCCCGCTGCCCCGTCGATACTTTCGCCCACGGCGATCAATCCATGGCGCATCGCGAACAGCGCCGCGGCACCGCGGCTCGTGACACCGAGCTTCGTGTAGACGTGCTCGACGTGAGCGCTGACGGTCTTCGGCGAGATGGTCAGTTGCGTCGCGATCTGCTTCTTTGTCATGCTGCGCGCGACCAAGACGAGTACCTCGACCTCCCGGGAGGAGAGACCGCCTGCATGGCCCGCTTGACGGCGCACCCGATGTCCCGCCGCGTCCAGCACCGCGCGGACGGCATCACCGTCGAGACGCCCATCGGTCACCTCCGTGGCGATGACCCGGGTCGCGTCCTCTTGATCGAACGCGGGTCGGTGCGGCCTTGGTTCCAGGAGCGCGTGGTACACGTCGGCGGCTGCGATCACACGTGCGGTCATCGGCAGGGCGTCGGCGGTTATCCCCGACGGGTAGCCTGAGCCGTCCATTCGCTCGTGGTGCATCGCCGCGAGTCGGCCGATCGCGGCCAGCGCCGGGGGCTTCGAGAACGTGCGCGCGGTGAGGTACGGATGGGTGCGAATCCGTTCACGATCGGTCTCGGTCAGACGGCCTGTCCTGTCCAGGATTCCCGCGGAGACGCCGATCGTGCCGACGTCGTGCACGAGCGCGGCCCGGTGTACCAAGACGACGTCGTCGCCCGGCAGACCGAGCGTGGTTGCGGCCGCCGTCGCGAGCTGCGCGACTCCGCGTGAGTGCCCGAGCATGTAGGGCGACTTTACGTCGGCGTAGTCGGCGAAGGCACCCAATGCCTGATCAAGTTCGTCGCCGTCGAGGTGACGGCCCAGCGTGTCATGTCGGGCGATGACTGTGTCCCAGCCATCGAGTTCGTCGATGGACGCAAGAAGATCGTCGGCGTGT
>JANPDB010000188.1:0-10574 GCA_031431255.1 Acidimicrobiia bacterium
TATCCCCAGCTCGAGGAGTTGGCGGGGGAGGTCCGCGACTTCATCGTCGCTGCGGTGAGTGAGAACAGCGGGCATCTCGGGTCCAACCTGGGGGTCGTCGAGCTGACCTTTGCCCTCCATCGGGTGTTCGACTCACCGAAGGATCTGCTTCTGTGGGACACCGGGCATCAGGCCTACGTCCACAAGCTCGTCACGGGCCGCAAGAACGAGTTCGCCGCCCTCCGTCAACCCGGAGGCATGTCGGGCTACCCCAACCGGGCGGAGAGTGAGCACGACTGGATCGAGAACTCGCACGCTTCGACGGTCCTCTCCTATGCCCACGGCATGGCCGAGGCGCTCAAGGCGCAGGGCGTGAAAGACCGTCGCGTCGTCGCCGTCATCGGCGACGGCTCCATGACCGGCGGCATGGCCTATGAGGCGCTGAACAACCTCGGGCATTCCAACGCCCGGGTGCTGATCGTCTTGAACGACAACGGACGTTCGTATGCACCGACGATCTCCGGGTTGACGCGAACAGTCACCCGCATCCGCACCAAGCCGAGCTACGCCCGCGGCAAGAAGAAGTCGGAGAAGATCATCGAGAACCTCCCCCTCGTCGGGCAGATCAGCCGACGCACGGTGAAGGGGGTCAAGTCCGCCCTCCGCGAGGTGATCGACGAGCCGCTGGCCTTCTTCGAAAACCTCGGAGTGCGCTACGTCGGCCCGATCGACGGTCACGACATGCCGATGCTCGAGACGGTGCTCCGCGACGCTGCCGAGTTCGACGGTCCCATCGTTGTGCACTGTCTCACCCAGAAGGGCAAGGGGTACCGCTTCGCCGAGGACGACGAGGAAAAGAACCTCCACGACGTGCCCGCCGGTTTCGACTCGAAGACCGGCAAGGCCAAGGCCTCGCCGAGCTCGTGGACCAACGAGTTCACCAACGCATTGTTGGAGATCAGCCGGACCCGACGCGATCTGCACGCGATCACGGCGGCGATGCCCGGACCGACGGGACTCCTACCCTTCCAAGCGGAGTTCCCCGAGCGGTTCCACGACGTCGGCATCGCCGAGCAGCACGCGGTGACCCTCGCAGCCGGAATGGCGCTCGGTGGCCTGAAACCCGTGGTCGCCCTGTACTCCACGTTCTTCTCGCGGGCGTTCGACCAGGCCAACCTCGATGTCGGTCTTCACCGTCTGCCTGTCACCTTCGTCCTCGATCGCGCCGGGATCACCGGTGAGGACGGCGCCTCGCACCACGGCGTGCTCGACATGGTGCTGTGTTCCAAGATCCCCGGGCTCACCCTGTTCGCGCCGTCGTCGGCTCAGGAGCTCGCGGTGCAGTTGAGGACGGCGATCAACATCACTGACGGTCCGACGTGCGTTCGCTTCGCCCGTGGTGTTGCCCGCCAAGTCCCCGCGGATCAGGTCGGCCGGGGACTGGAGGCACGACGCGCTGTCGACGGCGGCTCGACGGCGAAGGTGTGCATCATCGGCGTCGGCCGCCTTCTCGAAGCGGCGGAAGGAGCGGCTTCGCTGTTACGAGCCGAGCACGGTGTCGAAGTGACCGTGTGGGATCCCCGGGTCGTCGTACCGCTCGATCCGGAGATGATCGCCGACGCCGCCGGGTTCGATGTCGTCGTCTCCGTCGAGGACGGTATGGCCGAAGGCGGCATCGGTTCGATGATCTCGGCGGCAATCACCACGCACCGACTCGCCAACACGCTGCCGGTCGGACCGGTCGTCGTCCTCGGGACGCCGCGCCGGTTCCTCGCCCACGGCAAGCCGAACCTGATCCTCTCCGAGCTCGGGCTCGACGTGACCGGAATCGTCAAGGCGGTCACGACGACACTGGACGCAGTGGCAAGGTCCCACGAATCATCAGCGCGCTGACAACCCCGATCGCTCCCACCGTTCGTTTTCGACCGTGACCGACACCCCCGGGATAACCCGGCTCACCTTGATCCGCCACGGCCAGGGTGTGTGCAACGTCGAACGGCGGGTCGAAGGCGTCGCCCAGTGCCGAGGCTTGTCCGACCTTGGTCGGCGGCAGATCGAACGGCTTGCGAATCGTTTGCGTACAGAACACTTTGCCCCGGACGTCATCGTGTCCTCACCGATACGCAGAGCACGCGAAACGGCGGAGATCATCGCGTCGGCCATCGGCCGCAGCGTGGACCTCTTCGATGCCGACATTGAAGAAGTCCGTCCCGGCGAGGCCGAGGGAATGACGTGGGATCACTACTTCGCGTTCTACGGAGCAGTGGAGGGGTGGGACCCGTCGGTGCCATTCGCACCGGGAGGTGAGACGTGGGTGCACTTTGCCGCTCGGGTGTCCCGGACGCTCGACCGGTTGGCCGCGGCCCACCCGGGTAGGTCCATCGCTCTGGTCGCGCATGGTGGCGTCGTCGATGCCAGCCTGTTCCACTTCTTCGGTCTCGATCCCTTCACTCGGGCACCGATCGATTTCGAGACGACCAACGCGTCGATCACCGAGTGGGAACTGCGTTCCTTCCGGCCGTACGTGCCGCCGACCACCGGATCGCACGACGTCCTGGGTCCTGATGGTGTTGCGACCATGGTCGAGGACGTTCATCGATGGCGGCTGGCCCGCTACAACGACGCCGCCCACCTCCACGGTCTCTGAGTCCAACCGATCCTGAAGTCCTGATCTCTCATCCGCCAATCCCTATTTGACGATAGGAATAGTCGGGTTATAGTGAGCCCGTGTCCTCCGTGCTCGCCGTCGCCAGTTCTCCCGCCATCGCGGCCGGTGGACTCTGTGTCGGGGTTCTGGTCGGCATGACCGGCATGGGGGGCGGAGCCCTTCTCACCCCGCTGCTCGTGCTCGGCCTCGGCCTCCCCGCCCGGGTGGCGGTCTCGAGCGACCTCGTCGTTTCGCTGTTCATGAAGCCGGTGGGAGCACTGACCCACAGCCGCAAGGGGAGCGTCCGGCGCGACATCGTCGGGTGGCTGGCGGCGGGGTCCGTGCCGGCTGCGTTCGCCGGGTCGGTTGCCATCAATCGCTTCGTCGGGAAGAACAGCGAAACCCGGGTTGAGCCCATCATCGGAGCGGTGCTTTTCCTCGCCGCGACGCTCATGGTCGTCCGCATGGTCCGCAGCGCCCGAATCACGGTAGACGGGTTCACCACGCCAATGCTGCGTATCGGGCCGACGATTGCGATCGGCGCGGCCGGTGGGTTTCTCGTCGGTCTCACTTCCGTGGGGTCAGGGTCGCTCATGCTCGTGCTGCTTTCGTGGTGCTACCCGAAGCTCGCCGGTTCGACACTCGTCGGCACCGATCTCATGCAGGCGGTACCGCTGGTCGCTTCTGCTGCGCTCGGCCACGTGATCTTCGGCGACGCCCGCATCTCGCTGATCGTCCCGGTGCTCTTCGGCGCCCTTCCAGGAGCGTGGATAGGGGCGCGTCTCGCGCACCGGGTACCCGATCTCGTGCTTCGCCCCATTCTCGCCCTCGTGCTCGGCGCCAGCGGGCTCCGCCTCGCCGGGCTCATCTGACACTTGTCGTCCACGCACGCTCTTCACCAACGGAGAACCATGACTGCCACCGCCACCCTTACAACCGCCGAGCTCGAGGACATCTCGCAGTCGTTCGAATCGGGCCATCCGAAAGACGTCATTCGCTGGGCGGCCGAACGCTACGGCGCCGGCCTCGTAGCCACGGTGAGCTTCGAAGACCCGGTGCTTGCCCACCTGATGGCCACCGCGGCACCCGACGCCGAGGTGGTGATGATCGACACCCAGTACCTCTTCGCGGAGACGCATTGGTACGCGAACGAACTTTCCCGTCGACTCAATCTCCGTTTGCGAGTGGAACATCCCCTTCCAACCGTGGTGCCCGACAACCTCTGGCAGACGTCCACTTCAGAGTGTTGCAACGCCCGCAAGGTCGAGCCGCTGCAGCGGATCCTCGCCTCCAAGACGGCGTGGGTCACCGGCGTACGCCGTGTCGACGGTCCGACCCGAGCGAATGCGCCGATCGTCAGCTGGGACGAGACGCGGGGCGTGGTCAAGATCAACGCGTTGGCGACCCTGTCCGACGACGACATGGCCCTCTACGCAACACTTCATGACTTGCCGGCAAACCCCCTCTCGGAGAGGGGATTTCCCTCTATCGGCTGCTGGCCGTGCACCCGCCCGGTCGCTCCCGGCGAGGACAAACGGGCAGGGCGGTGGTCGGGGCAGGACAAGACCGAGTGCGGGCTGCACGCATGAGTGCGGTCGCGACATCGGGGTCGGTCCAGTCGGAGGGCAGCCGAGTGTTGGCCGAGCTGGAGGCCGAAGCGATCACCATCATCCGCGAGGTCGCGGCAGAAACCAGGGCGCCGGTGCTCCTGTTCTCGGGTGGCAAGGACTCCGCGGTCCTGCTCCACCTCGCCCTGAAGGCGTTCAGTCCCGGTCGACTTCCGTTTCCCGTGATGCACGTCGACACCGGCCACAACTTCGACGAGGTGCTCTCGTACCGCAACGAGTTCGTCGCTCGGCATCGGCTCCAACTGCTCGTCGCCAGCGTCGAGGAATCGATCCGGCGCGGTCGGGTCAGCGACCCGGGTCCCACCGGTAGCCGCAATCGCCTCCAGTCCGTCACCCTCCTCGACGCCATTGCCGAGCACGGCTTCGACGCCGCGTTCGGCGGAGGACGCCGCGACGAGGACAAGGCGCGCGCCAAGGAGCGAATGCTTTCGTTCCGGGACACCCGCGGACGCTGGGAGCCCCGCCAGCAGCGCCCCGAGCCCTGGAACATGCTCAACGCGCGCATCCGTCCCGGCGAGCATCTTCGAGCCTTCCCGCTGAGCAACTGGACCGAGCTCGACATCTGGTCGTACATCGGCACCGAGGGCATTCCGCTGCCAAGTATCTATTACTCGCACCGCCGAGTCGTCGTCGAACGATCCAAGATGCTCCTCGCCGTGGGTGGTCCGGTCGTCCTCGAAGCCCACGAGTCCGCGTTCGAGGAGACCGTCCGGTATCGCACGGTCGGCGACCAGAGCTGCACGGGAGCAGTCCGCTCGCATGCGTCCACCGTCGACGACGTGATCGCGGAAACGGCTGCGGCGCGAATCACCGAACGCGGCGCCACGCGCGCCGACGACGGCATCTCCGATGCCGCCATGGAAGACCGCAAACGAGAGGGCTACTTCTGATGTCCACCACCCGCAGCACCACACGCCAGCTTCGGATCGCCACCGCCGGATCGGTCGACGACGGAAAGTCGACGCTCATCGGTCGCCTGTTACACGACACGAAGACGATCTTCGAGGACCAACTCGATGCGGTCATCAAGGCGAGCCGCCGCTACGGAGACCAGGAAGTCAACCTCGCGTTGTTGACCGACGGCCTACGAGCGGAAAGGGAACAGGGCATCACCATCGATGTCGCCTACCGCTACTTCGCCACGCCCAGGCGGAGCTTCGTTCTCGCCGACACGCCCGGGCACGCGCAGTACACGCGCAACATGGTCACGGGAGCGTCGGTCTCCGATGTCTCGCTGGTGCTCGTCGACGCCCGCCATGGCGTGGTCGAGCAGACTCGGCGCCACCTCGGCATCGCCGCACTGCTCGGCGTCCGCCACATCGTGCTCGCCGTGAACAAGATGGACCTCGTCGCCTGGAGCGAACGTGCGTACACCGCCGTCGTGGACGAGGTCGAAGCCATCCTTCGCGACCTTCACGCCGATGTCGCCCTCCACCCGGTTCCGGTTTCTGCGCTCCAGGGAGACAACGTCGTCGACCGGTCGGCGAACGCACCGTGGTTCGCCGGGGCAACGATCCTCGACCTGCTGGAATCGATCGAGATCGACGAGTCGGCCGTGCACGTCGGCGCCCGGCTCGCCGTGCAGTGGACGATCCGTGCCGGGAGTGACTACCGGGGCTACGCGGGCCGGCTCACCGGTGGGCCGATCAAGGTCGGCGACGAGGTCGTGGTGCTACCCGCCGGGCTGCGAAGCACCATACGTACGCTTACGGTATCAGGAGTAGCAGCAGACCACGCTTCACCCGGTGACGCCATCGCCATCGAACTGCGGGACCACGTCGATGTCGGCAGGGGCGATGTGCTCGTCGTCGGCAGCGCAACCCTCTCCCCCGTGGTCAGCAGAGAAATCGAAGTCGACGTCTGCTGGATGACCGACGATCCGGCAGTCGAGGGTCGGCACATGCTCGTGAAGCACCTCACCCGTCACGTCGGCGCAACCATCACCGCGGTCGGCTTTCGGCTCGACCCGACGACGCTCCAGCCGACGCCGACGAAGTCGCTCTCCCTCAACGACCTTGGACGCCTCAGCCTTCGCCTCGACGAAGCTGTCGTCGCCGACACGGCCCGCCACAACCGGTCCACCGGCTACCTCATTCTGATCGACGAAGTCTCGAACGCAACGGCCGCCGCCGCCACCATCGTCGCCATCACCTGAGCCAACGAACCGCCGCCCCAGACTCCCACTTGACGGAAGTTCAATTCCGGTATTAAGTTACCGGTATCAAAGTTCAGCCTACGGATATGGAGCAGTCATGAGCACCCCCATCACCGTCGCCCACGGCGACGGCATCGGCCCCGAGATCATGGATGCGACGCTTCGCATCCTCGATGCAGCGGGCGCCGACATCGCCATCGAGGAGATCACCATCGGCGAGGCGGTCTACGCCAGCGGAGCCAGCTCAGCGGGAATCACCACCGAGTCGATCGACTCACTGCGACGGACGAAGGTCTTCCTCAAGGCGCCGATCACCACCCCGCAGGGTGGCGGCTTCAAGAGCCTGAACGTGACGGTGCGCAAGACCCTCGGCCTCTACGCCAACGTGCGGCCATGCCCTTCCTATGCACCGTTCGTCCGGACGAAGCACCCGGTGATGGACGTGGTGATCGTGCGGGAGAACGAGGAAGACCTCTATGCCGGCATCGAGCACCGTCAGACCGACGAGGTCTTCCAGTGCCTCAAGCTGATCACCCGGCCGGGCTGCGAGCGCATCAGCCGCTACGCCTTCGAGTACGCCCGTGCCTACGGCCGCAAGAAGGTCACCGCGTTCACCAAGGACAACATCATGAAGATGACCGACGGTCTCTTCCATCAGGTGTTCGACGAGGTTGCGGCGGAGTACCCCGACATCGAAAACGAACACTGGATCGTCGATATCGGGGCCGCCAAGATGGCCGACACCCCCGAGGTCTTCGACGTGATCGTCCTGCCGAACCTCTACGGCGACATCCTTTCCGACGTCGCCGCGCAGATCGCCGGTTCGGTCGGCCTGGCCGGTTCGGCGAACATCGGCACTCATTGCGCGATGTTCGAGGCGATCCACGGGTCGGCACCGCGTCGCGCCGGCCAGAACGTGGCGAACCCTTCCGGGCTCATCCTCGGAGCCGTGCAGATGCTGGTGCACATCGGGCAAGGCCAGGCCGCATCGCGGATGCACAACGCATGGCTCAAGACCATGGAAGATGGTAAGCACACCTATGACATCTTCGACTCCAAGGTCAGCACGGAGAAGGTCGGGACCAAGGAGTTTGCGAGTGCCGTGATCGAGCGGATGGGCGAGGAGCCCGTCAAGCTCAAGAAGGCCGCCTACGGCGCTTCACCGATTATGGAGATCAAAGTGACGAGCAAGGCCCCGCAGACCAAGGTCCGTGTCGGCGTCGACGTGTTCCTCCATCACCGCGGCCAGAGCCCCGACGCGCTGGCGGCGGAGCTGCTTCCCCTGGTCGGCCCGTTCAAACTCGACATGCTCTCCAACCGTGGACAGAAGGTGTGGCCGGACGGGATCCCGGAGACCCTGCTCGTCGACAACTGGCGTTGCCGCTTCCTCGGGGTCGACGGCGCCTCGGTCACCGCCCAAGACATGGTCGCCCTGCTCGGCCGGGTCGTTGCAGCAGGTCACGATGTGATCAAGACGGAGGGGCTGTATACGTTCGACGGCGAGGCCGGATTCACGAAGGGACAGGGCCAATGACCACGGATTCTGTACAGGAATTCGATCTCGAGATCGAGAGCGACATCGAACCGACGTCCTTCGCCAGAATCCTGGCGACGCTCGTGAACGGTTCGCCCGTACACCTGGCCCGGGTCGTCGTGGGGGGCACCGTGGTCTACCCGACGACCTATGGCTCACTGTTCGATCCCTTCACCGTGCGTGCGTGTCGCTTCCGCGTACGAGACGCCAAGGCGCAGTTGTCCAGCGACGACATCGCAGCGATCATGTCCCGGGTCGGGGCGCGGTTCTCGTGGACCGGATTCACGGTCGTGGATCACGTCGCCCGAGAGGACCTGCTCGCGTCCTGAACAACGAACACACCCGTGCCCTCGGGTGTCTCTGCCTCGATGCCTCCGGCGCCTTCGTCCCGGGGGCATCGACGCGTCAGACGAGGGAACGGCCGCTACCGTGCTTGCCGTGGAAACGACGACGTCCGACCAGTCCATGCCTTCGGTCCTTGTCCTGCGTTCCGACGACGCCTGCGTCGTCATCGAGACCTCCACCGGTGGACCGACGATCCTCCACTGGGGGGCCGACGTCGGCGATGACGTCGAAGGCATGGCCGGAGTTGTCGAGTCACCGGTTCCGAACGGCGGTCTCGATGTGATCGCCCCTATGTCGATCACTCCCGAACACAGTGCTGGTTACCTCGGTCGACCTGGCATCGAGGGACACCGCCCCGACGGCCGCGACTGGGCACCACGCTTCGGGACCGTGACAGTCGTTCCCGGCGACAACGAATTCACTTTCGCGAGCACTGATCCGGTTGCCGGCCTCGCGCTCCGAACGGACGTCCAGATGCGGGCCTCCGGCGTCGTTCGGATCCGAAGCACACTTACCAATGCAGGGCCGACGGAGTACCACCTGAACGCGCTGCGGATCACCGTACCGCTCCCGGTCCGGGCTCAGGACACGCTCACGTTCGCCGGTCGATGGACCAACGAGTTCCTGCCCCAACGCGCCCCCTTTGCCACCGGAACGCTTCTCGTCGAGAACCGCTCCGGTCGCACATCGCACGATCGTCCCCCGATCGCGTTCGTCGGGACCCGCTCGTTCACCGAGAGCACGGGTGAAGTGTGGGCGGCGCATCTCGAGTGGAGCGGGAACGCGTCGATGTCCATGCAGTCGCCACCCGATGGACGCCAATGCCTGCAGATCGAGGAGCTCCTCATGCCAGGTGAGATGTCGCTCGCCCCCGGCGAGACGTACTCCACTCCCTGGGTCGCCCTTGCCCACTCCTCCAACGGATCGAACGGTGTGAGTCAACGGTTCCACCGGGAGCTCCGCAACGATCCGAGCGCTCCGACCAGACCACGACCGGTTCTCCTGAACATCTGGGAAGCCGTCTATTTCCACCACGAGCTCCCGACCCTGCTCGAGTTGGCCGATCGCTCGGCCCAACTCGGCGTCGAACGGTTCGTCGTCGACGACGGCTGGTTCCAGGGACGACGCGACGATCGAGCGGGACTGGGCGACTGGTGGGTCGACACTGCGGTCTGGCCTGACGGGCTCTGGCCGATCGTCAACCACGTCATCGGGCTGGGCATGGAGTTCGGGCTGTGGTTCGAACCGGAGATGGTCAATCCGGACTCTGACCTGTACCGCGCCCATCCCGACTGGGTTCTCGCCGACCTCCGCTACGAGCCCGTGCTCGGTCGCCACCAACTCGTGCTCAACGTGGCGCTGCCGGAGGTGCGTGCCTATCTGCTCGGGAAGATCAGCGCGCTGCTCACCGAGTACCCGATCTCCTACGTCAAGTGGGACATGAACCGAGCGATCGTGCAGGGCTCGTCGGATGGACGCGCGTCGATCCATCGGCAGACCAACGCTGTCTATGCGCTGATCGATGACCTTCGCGGTCGTCACCCGAAGGTCGAGTTCGAGACCTGTGCGTCGGGTGGTGCACGCATTGACTTCGGCATCCTTCGCCGCACGAGCCGGGCGTGGACGAGCGACTGCAACGACCCGCTCGACCGACAGCGGATCCAGCGAGGGTTCAGTCATGTGTTCCCGCCGGAGTACATGGGCGCCCACATCGGAGGACCGGTGTCCCACACCACGCGCCGCCGCCATTCGCTCGCCTTTCGCGCCGGAACAGCGTTCTTCGGCCACCTCGGGATCGAATGGAACGTGCTGAACGCATCCGCCGAGGATCTCGAGGCGCTCGAGCGGGTGATCAGGATCCACAAGCAGTTCCGTCCACTCCTCCACGCCGGCACTTCGGTTCGGCTCGATCACCCGAACCCCGCCGTCATCGCCCACGGGGTCGTGCGCGCCGATCGTCGGCAAGCACTGTTCTCGTTTGCGCTCGTCGAGACGCCAGCATCGCTCATCGTCGAGCCGGTGCAGTTCGCCGGCCTCGACGACGACGTCCTCTACCGGGTGGAAGTCCTCCCGTTGGTCATCGAGCACCCCCACCCGTTTCCCCACCAGCCCGCCTGGCTCACCCACGGCGTCTCGGCGCGCGGACGCGTTCTTCGCACGCTCGGCCTGCAGCCCCCGATCATGGACGCCGAGTCGATGATCCTGCTGCACCTGCAGGCCCAGTAGCAGGACACGCTCCGACCACGGAGCGAGAGAGAACGACTAGGGCAGTTCGAGGATCGTCAC